>JBBQMQ010000043.1:0-14863 GCA_038329115.1 Bacteroidales bacterium | reverse complement strand
GGCATGCGCGCTATTTTTACACTTTATCTTATCAAAGCGTTGTTGATGGATAAAGAGTTAGCTTTTGCTATTTACGGAAATTATACCGGACTGGTCTATCTTACTCCGCTTATTGGCGGTTATGTGGCCGACAGATATTTAGGAATGCGACGTTCTATTTTGTGGGGTGCCATCCTAATGATTATCGGGCAATTATTTATGTTCAGTAGCGCACTTTATTACCAAAGCGGAGATGTTTCGCGCTGGTTGATGTACAGTGGACTGGGTGCTTTAATTTTGGGGAACGGATTTTTCAAACCCAATATAACCACCATGGTTGGAAGTCTGTATAAAAAAGGAGATATCCGCCTCGATTCGGCTTACACCATTTTTTACATGGGTGTGAATGTCGGTGCATTTATTGCTCCGCTTTTATGTGGTTTCTTTGGCGATACTAACAATCCGGCTGATTTCAAATACGGTTTTCTTATTGCTGCGGTAAGTATGATGTTTAGTTTGATATTGTTTATTGGTTGGAAAAGTAAATATTTAATCGGACCTGATGGCGAACCACTGGGAATAGAAGCCGATGGAAAAAAGGGAATTCATAAGTCGGAAAAGGAAGCTGCTCCTGCAAAAAGCACCAAACAAAATGTGGTTGAATTTCTTGGTTGGGCACTGGGTGCGGTGGTTTTATTCGGCATTTTCCATTTCGCTTTGAATTTCGATATTATCGGAGCATTCATTTTCTCCATTTGTATTATTGTTCCGGCTTATGTCATTTCCGATGGGTCGCTCACCAAGATTGAACGTCAGCGCATTTGGGTAATTTATATTATCGCCTTTTTCGTGATTTTCTTCTGGTCGGCTTTCGAACAGGCCGGTGCATCGCTCACTTATTTTGCCGACAAACAAACCGACCGTGTTATTTTCGGGTGGACAATGCCGGCCAGTTTCTTTCAATCTTTCAATCCGGTCTTTATTGTTTTACTCGGTTTGGCTTTTTCAAATTTATGGATTTGGTTGGGCAAAAGAAACATGGATCCGGCATCACCGGTTAAGCAATCGATGGGTTTATTCTTTCTGGCATTGGGATATCTCGTTATTGCATTCGGAGTTAAAGGCATTGAACCCGGCATGAAAGTAAGCATTCTCTGGCTCACAGGCTTGTATTTTATTCATACTATGGGCGAATTGATGTTGTCGCCAATCGGACTTTCGATGGTGAATAAACTGGCTCCGTTGCGTTTTGCATCGCTGCTGATGGGTGTTTGGTATATGTCTATGGCAACCGCTAATAAATTTGCCGGCATGCTCAGTGGATTATATCCCGAAGCAGGAAAACCCAAATTCATTTTCGGGTTTCAGATTGCCACGTTGTACGATTTCTTTATGTTGTTTGTAATCATCGCCGGAGTGGCGGCAGTTATTCTCTTCCTGCTTTCGAAATGGCTACAGAAGCTGATGAATGGAGTGAAATAATCCTGATTTTCCAATAGGAATACCGCATATATAAAAGCGGGTTGAGACCAAAATCTCAACCCGCTTTTGATTACAGACTATCTGTTTCTTATTTTATCGTCAATTCATCAACCAATCGTTTTGCTCCGCCCACTTTGTCCATGATAAACAAAATATAACGAACATCTACGTTAATGGTGCGTTGCAAATCCGGTTCAAAAACAATGTCGCCACTCATGGCTTCCCAGTTTCCATCGAATGCCAGACCTAATAATTCTCCTTTGGCATTAAATATCGGACTTCCTGAGTTTCCACCGGTAATGTCGTTATTGCTCAGGAATGCCACATGCATTTCGCCGGTTTTAGTATCGATATACGAACCGTAATTATTTTCCTGAATTGCTTTTTTCAATGCAGGAGGAACATCAAATTCGGCATCTCCGTCGATTTCTTTTTCCAGAATTCCTTTTGTTGTTGTATAATACTTGTATTCCGCAGCGTCAGCCGGATGATAACCGCCAACTTTTCCATAAGTCAATCGCATGGTGGAGTTCGCATCAGGAGATAATGCTTTTCCGGTTTCGGCAGCCATTTCCAGAATGCCGGCTTCGTATAAGCGTTCGGCGTCATTCAACGATTCTGTTCCTTTCGAGTAATCGCCTTTGCGCATATTGCCAAATACTTTTCGGACATCCGCTGCAAAAACCACCGCTGGATCGTTTGAAAAATCTCTATCTCTATGTTTCAACGCTTTGGTAGCTTTCTCGAGTGTTGAGAAATCTGATTTTTCAAATACATATTTCGCATATTTTGTGAAATCACCTTTAAACCGTTTATTTATCACGTTGTAGATTTCGGGCAAAGCATCCGCAGCAACCGATTTTTTATACACGTTGAGCATGGCTATCAACGTGGCCTGGTCAACTGCCGGATAATAATCTTTGTATAATTTGGTGGTTTTTATTAACAACGAATCTTCTGAAAGACCTTTCTTTTCAATTAAATCAACTACCTGATCGGCTATCCGTGGCATTTCAATGCCGGTCAACAACGATTCGCGTAAATAATTCAGCGCATGGCTAAACGGATAGATTTTGGCATATCCAATCTGAATATTTTTCAAAACCTCTTTGTATTTTGCCTGACGTTGCGGATTCTGATTCACCCAATAGGTAAAAGCTTTTTCCTGTTTTTCCTTCTCGGCAATAACTCCTAGTCTCGCAATGGCTTTATTCATTCCAATGCTGTTTTTCCAGTAATTGGCACTGCGGGCAAACTTGCTGGCATACGCAAGATTAATGGCTTCGTCGGCACGCATAAACGACCGCCACACATCCTGTTTGGCTCCACGCACGTCAATCAGAGCCTGATTTGATGCTTTCATGCGATTGGCAACACCCCACGACGTGAGATAGCGGCTTGTACTACCCGGATTCCCGATAATCATGGTATAATCGCCCGGTTGATAACCTTTGTTGGATATGGCTGCAAATCGTTTCGGGGAATAAGGCACATTGTCCTTGGAATATTCGGCCGGCTTACCATCTTTGGAACAATAAACACGAAACACAGAAAAATCGCCCGTGTGACGGGGCCACATCCAGTTATCGGTTTCGCCGCCAAATTTACCTATCGAAGCCGGAGGTGCAAAAGCAAACCGTACATCGGTAAATTTCTCGTAAACGAACAAATAAAATTCATTTCCGGCAAAAAACGATTTCACGCTAGCCAAATATTTCGTTCCTTTTTCAGTTTCTTTTTCAATCACTTTCACAATTGAATCCTGTTTATTGGTACGTGCCTTCCCCAGCAATGTATCCGGCAACTGCGAAATAATCCGATCGGTAATATCCTGTATTTTCACCAAAAACTTAACCGAAAGTCCCGGCGAAGGAATCTCATCTTCCTGTTTTGGTGCTGCAAAACCGTTCTTCAGATAGTTATGTTCAACAGTACTGCTTTGCTGAATGGCATCGAAACCGCAATGGTGATTGGTAAAAACCAAACCCTGACCGGAAACCATAACGCCTGTGCAACCATTGCCAAAAACCACCACGGCATCTTTCAGGCTTACATTCTGGTCGCTGTAAATTTGTTCGGCAGTAAGGGTACAGCCCATGCCATTCATTTTTTGGATGTTCAGTTTTTGAACCAAAGGCAGCATCCACATGCCTTCGTCGGCTTTCACTCCTGAGAACAGGCAAAGCGAAAGCATCATGATGAGAAGTTTTTTCATTTATTAGATTGATTGAGCCAAGAACCAAGAGTCAAGACTGATTGAATAATGTATTTTAATGCAGAACAAAAGTAAAACATTTATTTAATATTTCGGGCAATAAATAAAAAACAAGGTTCTATTATTTTATATGCCAAAACAAAAACCGCATCAACCGAACTCAATCGATTGACGCGGATTTAGTTGTATTCTATTTTTTAAAATGAAAACGCTGCACCAACCAGCACATTAAATCTCTGCACATCGTAGCCGTAGAAATCCTGATAGGAATTATTAATCAGGTTATTTACTTTAGCAAAGGCTGTAAGCCAGTTGTTGTACGAATAAGATGCTCCCAGATTTATATCCACTTTCGGAGCCATGGCAACGGCTGTAGCCCCTAATTTTGCATACCGTTTTCCGTCCACAAACACATTGGCATCAACACTCAAGTTTCGGTTAATTCGCACATTGGTACTTAAATCGGCTTCCCACACGGGCTTATTCCAAGCATATTGTTCGGTAGTTACATCCCATTTATTATACGCACCTTTAAACTGCACATTCACCCGGTCCTGAAGATTATAATTGGCGCGAACTCCTATTTTCAAATGACTTGCACCGCTGTAAATCACATTGAAACGATTGGTATATAACGTGGAATATGCAATCGGAACGGGTATGGTTGAACTGGTTAATGCATATTCTTTATTCACAAAGAAATACTGGTTATCGATGCCACTGAAATCAATATATCCATCAATCAATAAATTATAAAGCGGTTTCACTTTCACGCCCGCGTACAGTTCGTAAGGCGTGTAGGTGTCTTTCACCCGAACATCAGGGAAAAGATAGCGGTTTTCGGCAAACATATCATTCATCGTGTTTACCTGATAGCCACCTGTAATTCCACCGTACATGGAGAAATATTTTGGAACAGCTCTCCATTCGGCACTGATATCGGGCGAGGGATTAAACGGTTTGCCATGAATAAACGAAATACTTGTTTTCACTCCCAAGCGCACATTCCAGTCGGTACGTTCGAAACTGTAATACGGATTCAGAGCAAAAACCGTGTATGCATCCCAAAAATTCAACAAAGCCGGATTAGCGGAATGATACATCAGGTTATACATTTGCATATCCACACCAAGGCGGTTCTTATCGCGCACTGTATTAAAGCCGGCGGTGGTCTGAATCAGATTTTCAGTCAGACCGTTGTGCGAGTTGAAAACCTTGTACTGAGCTTCGGCCACATAACGCAATCCTTCGGCCATGGGCAACGACCGAACACCCGCGAATGCATTGAAACGCCAGAAAGTTTCAGAAGTCGAATCGGTTGCAAGTGAATTAATCCCGAGGGTTTGAGAAGTGCGGCTAATACTATTCAGATTTTGTTCCTGATAAGTTGCATCGGGATAATTTTTTGACAGAGAATCGAGTCCGACTAAATTACGATTTCGGTCGAAGTTGTTCCCGTAATATTTCAAATATTCGTGACCGCCACCTATTCCGGCATAAAAATCCAGGTTGGTAAAATATTTATCGAATGACAAAGCTGCTTTGGTAGTTGAATGGGCTTTTGCACCGAATGTTCCCAAATGATTCAGCGAAAAATCAAGTCTCGTATCCTCATTTTTGACGATAGGATAGGCAAAGTCAGCCAATGTATTAAAATTGCTTCCAAATGCAAAACGGGCAAAGCCACCTTTTGAATCACGTTTTTCATGTCGCAACTCGGCAGCAGGTAACGTGTGAATATTAAAACCTGCATTAAGCGGCAGATTGAACTCCGAATAAGTCGGTGCAGCTTTTTCGACTGTTTGTTCCAGCACTTCAGGCACCGAATTGATTTTCCCGGCATCATGAATCACCGGTTTATACTCGCGTTCAACCGTCACATTCCGGTCGATAATGGAATCCTGAGCATGCAAACTCAACGTTGAACCAACAACTAAGAAAAGTGCGGAAAGTATGTATTTTGAAGTTTTCATAGTCCTGATTAATTGATGATTTTGTTGTTTTCGCGGTCACTTATTGCTTTCAAACGATCACTTATCATCGTTTGAATTTCGTCGGCCACAGTATAATTCTTTTGTAAACTCAGTAAATATTGTTTGGCCTGAAAATCGTCACCTTTCTTAATATAAATGTCGGATAATAACACAAAACTCCGGGCAAGCCAAAAGGCATGCGGCGTGTTTTTCTTAGCAAAATCCAAAACTTCATTCTCGGCATCAGTCATTTTCCCCTGATCGAAATACACATTGGCCAGCAAATATTTCGATTCGGCACCATTGGCGGTTCTTGTTTCTGTAGCCATAATTTTCAAATCCGAAATGGCCTGCACATTTTGATTCGTTGCAATAAAGGCTTTTGCACGGTTATAACGGGCTTCGGCTTTCAGTTCGGCACTCGCTTTTGAATCGAGCAGTATTTCATTGGCAATGTTGATGGTCGTTTGATGGTCGTTCAGGAAATAGCTGCACCGCAACACGCCCAGCCTACCGACATTTTTGTTTTCGGTTGTTTGAGCCACGGTTTGAAGTTGTTTGAAAAATTGCAATGCCGATGCATAATCCTTGTCGTCGTAGGTTATTTCTCCGCAACGGATAGCCGCTTCTTCGGCATATTGATTAGCTCCGATTTTCAACAAAGCTTTGTAAGCAGTCAGCGCATTTGGTTTATCGTTTGTGCGGTAATAACTGTCGGCCAGATAATATTGGGCAACGGTACAATACCGGCTTCCGGGGCAAAACTTATTCAGATAATTCTGCATACCGGTAATGGCTGACGGATAGTTGGCGTTAATATATTGTTTTTCGGCAGCAATGTACGAGATGGAATCTTCGCGACCAGCTGTTTTGGTGCTGATCGTTTTTCCCAACGTTTTGGTATAAGCCAGATAGGTTGTCACATCATTAATTTCGATATAAACCGCTTCGAGACTTTCCAAAGCCGTGTATGATTCTTCACTTCCGGGATATTTTGCAATCACATTTTTATATGCTGCAATGGCCTGTTGGTATTCTTTTCCATTAAAATAAACCATACCAATTTCGAGTGCAGCTTTTCGAGCCTGATCGCTGTTCGGATACGTATTGAGTATCCGTTTATAGGTCGAAATTGCCTTGGCATCGTTGTCCATCATCAGGTACGAACGACCAATTTCGTACATGGCATTATCGGCATATTCCGAGTTGGGATACGTGGAAATGAGTTTTTCGAGTTTGGTTATTTTTTCGGAATAATTTTTCTGTAATCCTGACACGTAAGCCGACTGAAACATAGCATAATCGGCCGTATTAGGACTTTGAGAAGCCGCTTTGTTATAGTAACTGATTGCCTGCGTGAAATTCCGTGAATTATAATAACAATCGCCGATTCGGTTTAAAGCATCCGAATACGTGGTTGCATTGTGTTTTGTTTCGGCATCAACATATTTCAAAAACCAGGTCTGTGAATTTCCGTATTCTTTTTGCGAAAAATAAGCATAAGCCATGGCATAAAGTGCTTTTACCCTGTTGAAGCTTGTTTTTGAATTCGGATTCTCGAAAAAAGAGTTCAAATCGGCTCTGCTCAATGCCGGTTGATTCGAACGATAATAGCTTTCGGAACGCCAGTACAAGCATTCATCGGAGTATCTTCCGGTAGATGAACTTTTTAGCGACAGCGTGAAATATTCAATCGCTTTCTCAAAATTACTTTGCGCAAAGGCTTCCGTCCCGATTTGATACAACAAATATTGTTTGGTTTCGAGTAATTTTGCATTTGGTTGATTTATTTTCAGAACAGACTGATAAGCCGCTTCATAATTCTTGGTGGTGAGGTACACCGAAGCCAGATAATCGTAGGCTTTATCTTTGTATTTTGTGTCAGGAAATTCCGATAGAAATTGTTCGAAAGCCTTTATCGATTCGCCGAAAGCCGTTGTGCTTTCGTATGAAGTGAGCGCGTAATTGTACAAAGCTTCTTCACGAACCGTTTTGTTGAAGTTGGTCCGCAACGACGCTTCATAGGCAAGCCGTGCATTATTTTTATCGCTCAGTTTAATGTATGAATTACCTAAATGCAAATAAGCATTTTCGGTCATCTCATCCTTTTCGGTGGTTACTTTCGATAAATACTTGACCGCATTGGTGTAATCTTTGGTTTGATAATACGATAATCCCAATAAATACATATCGTTGCGCAATACCTGTGGGTACATTTTTTCGTAATTTTTCAAATAACCGATTGCTTTGGCATAATCGTGATTGCGATACACTATTTCGCCCAGAATGCGATACACTTCCGCATTACTTTTATTATTCGGATTGTTCTTCAGCAGTGCTTCGCCACGTTCCGAGAGTTTATCATATTCTTTTTGAGCATAATAAATTTGCACAATATAATACGGAACAATATTTTTGTAAGCCGGATCGTTTTCAATTTTCAGAAACTCAGGTAAAGCATCCGTGTAATTTCCAAGCGTATATTGGGCATAAGCATAATAATACGTTGCCGAAAGTGTAAAGCGGGTGTTCATCTCCTTCAATTCCTTGAAAATAGCCAACGCTTGCGTATAATTCTTCGTTTCGAGGCACGCGTAACCTTTACTGAACATAAATTCTACCCGTTCACGTTCGTTCAGGTGTTTTTCCTTCACTTGATTGAAATAAATCAATGCTTTGGCGTATTTTTTCTTATCGTAATCAATCATACCGAGCATGACATTTACCTTATCGAAAAAAGGCGTAAATGGATATTTAAGCAAATAGTTTTTCAATCGCATCGCAGCGTCATCCTGTGCCAATTCGAAAGCATTGGCAGCCAAATAATATTCCGATTCCTGAATTTGTCCGGCCTGAGTAGGTGCGGTTGTTTTCAGAAAATCCTCGAAACTGCGAAAGGATGCTGCAAATTTACGCTGCGTGTAAAGTTCCTTTCCCTGATTAAACAGCACATCGGAATTGGTATAAATAAGAGAGTGCTGTGCAAAATTAATTGACGGCAACAAACTGATAAGCAAACTTAAAACGATTATTTTTTTCATAACTTATACTGATTTAACCTCTGCTTCTTTAAAGGAAATTTATGTTGTCTTTATATTTTTTTCTTTGTAAGGGTTAGGATTTATCCTGTTCCATAAACAGTGAAACGGCCTTTTTTATTGATTTTAAACCGAAAAGTTCCGGGTTAAGTTCTGATAACGGGACAAAAAAACAAGCTTCCACATCGTCCGAAGCTTTTAAACCGGTTGTGTCGTTCAGCTTGCAGGCAAAAAACATATCCAGTGTCGGGATGGTCATGCCGCTATATTCGTATTCATTCGGGAGTGAAAACAGATAATCAGCTTCCAGCACTTCGGCATTCAATTCTTCCTGAATTTCTCTTTTCAGAGCTTCTTCAGCGCTTTCGGCTTTGTCCACGAAACCACCGGGCAAATCCCATGTTCCTTTTACCGGATCTTTGGCCCGTTTGCAAACCAACAATTCTTTTTTATCATTCACCACGAAAGCCGCCACAGCTGCCGAAGCATTTATATAATATACAAAACCGCATGACTGGCAGCGTTTTGATTTTTCGTTATTTTGTACAAAATGAGTTGAACCGCAAACCGGACAATACGTAAAAAGAGTTGAAAAATGCATGAATAAACAGATTAGCAGTGAATAAATGCAAAGATACAATTTATTGGTTTAAATGTGAAATGAAGATGTCGGAAAGTTAATCTACAACTGTCATCCCAATCCAACCAAACAAATATCATTCCTAAAACGAAAAAAGTGGTGAAATGTTATGAAAAAACAGAATGACTTTTTTGAATAATCCACAAAACGGTAAATAACATCTGCTTTTAAAAATAAAATCCCCTGAATGATTTTCATTCAGAGGATTTTCTCAGATTCACTACAAACAGGTTAAATTCAAGGTAATATTATATTCTTTTCAACTAAATCAATTTAAAAAATAAGATTCTCCACTAAGAATCACCCGAAAAGCCTTTTCAAATTCCTTTTTTCCGGACGATTTAAGAACGGAACCTACTGCTCCGGCATTTCTAATCTCAACATTAGTGGTATATTCACTCATCATGGTGAGAACCAGTATTTTTAAATCGGGCTGGCTTTTCAATGCTATTTTCGTTGCTTCCAATCCATCCATATAAGGCATATCAATATCCATGATTACTAAATCAGGCTGATGTTTTTTCAACAGATTCAGAAATTCATTCCCGTTTTCAGCTTCGGCAATCACTTTACCAAATCCCTCTTTTTCGATCAGAAGTTTTATTCCCTCCCGAAATAATAAATGGTCGTCGACAATGATAATTTTGTTCATGTCCAATTCTATAACTTTACTAATTTACGTTCGAAAATACCGGCACTCGTGCTGATCTTTGCAATATATACACCTTTTCTAAGTGAGCTCACCGAGATAGCTTCATCATCAGTAATTTGTTTTTCAAGGTGTTTGAAACAGTTTAAATCGCTTATTGACACCAATGCTTTACCGTCTATGCCTGTGATTTGGAAATAATCGGTTATAGGATTTGGAACCAATTTAATGGAAACACAAGCTGTTGGTTGGGCCGTTGGATTCATGTTTTTTAAATTTACGATTTCTGTTATTGATTTACATTCGTTATTTCACAAGCTGGGGAAAAGCATGCTTTAAGTTTTTTAATGGCTAGCTCAACTCCCAGATTTTACCACTCAATATCGCTCTGAAAGCTTCTTCAAACTCCAATTTTCCCGATAATTTATCAATAAACGCAGCAGGTTCTGATTTTACACTATCCGGATAATGCCAGTTATAGTCAGGTAAAGTCAGGTTCGTAACATTTAAATTTGGAACGTCAATAATTGTTATCTTTGTTTTATCTGATTCATGCATAGGAGGCATTCCGGCATCCGTAATAATAAAATCTGGCTCGTGTGTTCTTAGTAAATCCAAAAACTCAGTTCCATTTTCAGCTTCACCAATTACTTTTCCAAAACCCTCATTCTCAACGAATAACTTTAAGTTTCGACGAAATAACAGATGATGGTGAACAATAATAAATTTCTTCACAACTGATAGTATTGAAATGAGTTTATTCAACTTGACAAAGATAGGAGAATGAAATTTATTTTTATATGGTAATTAACCTAAAAACAATTAGGGTAAACCCTGAATTTTCATTAGGGTAAACCCCTATAAATGTGAAAAAACCTGCATGCGATTTCTCGTTTGCAGGTTTAAAAACTATAAACTGTCAAAAAACGACCTTAGCCCATCCCGATAAAGATCGGGATAAATTGCGGGAACTAAATTATAACTGTATCGTTTGTTTCATTTAATTTTCAGACGTGGCATGTCACGTCTCTACTTCTACCAACTATCTAAATTTCCACCAACTTATTTTTTATGGCATATAATATCAGGTTGATGGTGTTTTTTGCACCGGTCTTTTTCAACAAAGTGGAGCGATGCACTTCAATCGTTTTTGGGCTTAAAAAGAGTAGAGCTGCAATTTCCGAAAGAGTTAATCCTGCACACAAATATTGTAAAACCTCATTTTCTCTGTCAGTCATTATTACCAGTTTTTCAGGTGTAATTGCTAAGAAAGGTTTTTGATTGTCGATATTGACAATAATCTGCCGCAATACTTCATTAGAAAAAAAGCTTTCACCACTTATAAGCGTTTTAATGGCCTTTTCAAATATAACTTTTCCGGATGTTTTCAACACAAAGCCAAGAGCTCCGGCATTGACCATATCAAAATAATCCGCTTTTTCGTTCAACATGGTAAGAACCAGAATTTTCAAATCCGGTCTGATTTTCAATGCCTCACGGGTAGCTTCCAGTCCACCCATTACCGGCATTTCAATATCCATAATTACTAAATCAGGCTGATGGGTTTTCAGCAAGTCGAGAAATTCCTGCCCGTTTTCAGCCTCAGCAATAACTTTTCCAAAACCCTCATTTTCAATTAGCAATTTGATGCCTTCACGAAACAGAGAATGGTCGTCAACAATAATAATTTTATTCATATTATTAAATTATAGTTACGTAAACTAGTACTTGGGAATTAAACAACTTCCACCGGAAGCTGTATAGAAACTATCATTCCTTCAGTTGGTTTTGATTCAATATGTATTTTTCCTTTCAGAATTTGAACACGTTGCCGGATGTTCATCAAACCCAACCCGGTATATGGTTTTGACGTTTGATCAACTTTGAATCCAAGACCATTGTCGGAATAATAAAAGTTTATTTTTTTCTTCGTTTTATCAAAATCAAAATTGATTTCGACATTTGTTGCCTGAGCATAGGTCAACGTATTCTTTAAAAGTTCAGTTGTAATTCGATATAACGTTGTTTCCAGAAAGCCATTAAACCTTTTAGTTGAGTTTGTTTCAAAATGAATTTCGATCTTATTGGTATCGTTTATTCGCTGAACAAAATCCTGGATGGCGATAATATATCCCGAATTGGTCAAATGCTGAGAACTTAATCCCCGTGAAAGTTCGCGAGCAGTTTGAATGGCAGCTTCTATACTTTGATTTCCTTTTTCGTTAATGAGTTTCTTTTTCTCTACATCATCGGTGTCAGAGAGCCATTGAAAATACAGTTTAATGGTAGAGAGAAGCGGTCCCATTCCGTCGTGTAATTCTCTCGAAAAACGATTACGCTCCCTTTCTTCTACAGCTATTGTAATACCAAGAAGTTCATTTTCGGCATTTATTTTATCGGTTATATCGCGGTTTGAAACCCTGATTCCTAAATTCACGCCATCAATATAAATAGTCCGGCATACGTGACCTATCCAGCGAATTTCACCGCTTTTGGTTACAATCCTGAAAGTCAATTCTTCGCTGTTTGTATTTGGAGCATGAACTTCAAGGTCTTTTTTATGATTTTCCCACAATTCTGAATCGTTTTGATCAATAATTTGATCTATCAATCCGGGATTATTTTCAAATTCACTAATGGAATATCCTGTAATTCGTTCCACAGATGGTGACATGTAGATGATCTTATTCTCAGGGCTTCTCCAATATTCCCAATCGTGTGTAAAATCACTTACAGTACGGAATTTTTGTTCGGTTTGCTGAAGAGAAGTGTTTAATTCTTCTAATTCAGAGGTGCGAATTGCAACACGTTTTTCGAGTTCCTGGTTTAGCTTATTTAATTCGTCCTCCGCTTTTTTACGTTGTGAAATATCTGTATGTGTTCCGTACATCAACAGTGGTTTCCCATCCGGAGTCCATGTTTTGACTTTCCCTTCCTGTCTTATCCATACCCAATGACCATTTCTGTGTTTCATACGAACTTCCACACTGTGATGAGGCAGCTCGCCCGAGAAATGTCTTTCCAACATTTCTTCAGCATACGAAATGTCATCGGGATGAGTGAGTTTTTTCCAACCATTCTTTCCAAACAGAGTTACCCCTATTCTTATTAGATTGGAGGTATACCCAAGATTTTTTGCCCATACTTCGTTGAATCTTATTTTTCCGGTCTGTATATTCCATTCCAGAGAACCCACATTGGCACCAATCAACACATCTTCTAACTTTAAACGACTTTCTTCCAACTCAGCTTCAACAAGTTTTCGCTCTGATATATCGTATAGAATTCCGGTCCAAATTATTTCTCCGTTGTCAAGTTTTCGAGGACGTGACTCCAATCGAACCCACTTGACATCTTCATTTATCATCAATCTACCTTCCCAGCGAAATGCAATAAACTTTTTATTCGCTTCTTCATTCCTCTTAATAAATGAATTTTTATCGTCGTTGTAAATCCTATTTATGATAATGTATGGATTATTTTCAAAATCTTGCTTCGAAACGCCTAGTATTTCACAAAACCGGTCGCTTGCCAGTTCCATAATGTAGGGTGGATTCTCAGCGCTTACCCAACTTTCAGCTTTCCATTTATGAACCGGAAAAACGCGGATGCGGTATAATCCGGCAGGTTGATTATTGAAGATGTCCTTGTAATACTCCCTTTCGCTGTAAAATTCTTTTTCGGCCGCAAGCAGTTCTTGGTTTTGCAATTTCAACTCATTCTGGCAGGCAAGAAGTTCCTCTATGAGTTGTACAGAGGCTGATTCGGAATTATTGGTTCCTGATATAATTTTTTGTGAATTGAGAAAATCCTCTGCTTGTTTGCGAAGACTTTCAGAAGAGTTTTTGAGGTTGTTTTTCATGATAAATCATAATCCGTTTTTTAACTCAATCTTTAGCTAAATTTGTTCAATAATCAGCCTGAAAAAATCAATCACAATGTGAAAATATTTTATACAAGACAAATCTAGTTGAATTAATTTGTAAAAAAGAAAGAAAAGATGCATATAACAAAATATTTTAATTATTTAACAAAAGATATGCATAAAAACTAAACTTTATAGCGGAGCTTATTTTTAAAGTCAAAAGATTTAATCTGAAGCAGATAAAAAAATCCGGACTTCATCGAAGACCGGATTTTTATAGAAGTTAATCAGAAATCATTTATTGCAACTTGATTTCACTTTTTGGGATCATCATTTTCCGAACATTCGAAGCTCTTGCCGAACCAAATTTGTAAGTAAGATTATACGTTTGATCGGTTGGGGTTCGAAATTCTTTAGTGTGAATCACCAGTTTAACTGAATCGCCGGTTGCAACAGATTGCAATGAACTCAATTTAAACGAAACCACTCCCCATCTGGAATTAATCGGAGAATCATTGTTGGCGTTATGTCGGAATTCCAAATGAACTTTACCATCGGTATATGTTTTCGTGCTGTCTGATATCAGATTGATATAGTGTATCATATTATATCCTAGATTTTCGAATTCCACGTTTAGGTAATCACTCCCAATCCACATATCGTTAATCTGAACCGGATCATTTCCAATGCTGTCCTGTGTAGCAGGTTTGATTTTGAATATTCCCTTAGTCAAAACTTCATACACATCATTCAGACTCACTTTATGGTTATACAACGAATTGTCACTATTTACAGATAAAATGCTGTAATTAGCTATAATACGTTGCCCATCTTTGGGACTATAATACGGAAAACTGGTCTGAATTATCCACATCTTATCATTATTATCCAGTTTAAAATAAAAACCGGGACTCTGCCCTTCGGTCGAAGAGGTTATTCGCAAAGTGGATGCCCACCTGCTAACCATTGTTGCCGGAGGCGAAGTGGAGATCGGGTTTTTCGGCGGTAATTTTACCGGCATA
>JBBQMQ010000042.1:0-15307 GCA_038329115.1 Bacteroidales bacterium | reverse complement strand
ATAGCGCTTTTGATTTCCGTAAACCTACACTGATTGCGGAGCGAATCGATGCTGAAGAATTTGTACCGGGATGGGGAATTGACAACAACTGGTGTCTGCGCAAACCTCAGATGGGCGATTGCACGTTGGCAGGGTATGTTTCAGAACCAACGAGTGGTCGCAAGTTAGAAGTGTTCACTACTCAACCGGGAATGCAGGTTTATACTGCCAACTGGGTGGAAAAACAAACCGGAAAAGAGGGTAAAACCTACGACCGTCAGGATGCTATTTGCCTTGAAACACAGGGTTTTCCAAATTCACCGAACGTGGCACATTTCCCGAGTTCGCTGCTGCGTCCCGAAGGAAAGTACGACGAATGGTGCATTTATAAGTTTTCAGTTGACAGTTTATAGTTGACAGTTACAACGAATTGAAAAGCAGAGTTACCAATTTGTGGCTCTGCTTTTTTAATAATATTCCGTATCTTTGCAGCCGTTTAAAAAGGTATAAAGATGAGCAGTATTTTTTCGGGTGAAGCCTTTTCGGCGGTTCGAAATGGCAATTTCAGGTATTTTTTGGGATATCGTTTTCTAATGACCACGGCCACGCTGATGCAGTCGGTGATTGTGAGCTGGCACATGTATTTTCTGACTAAAAATGTAGTTTGGCTTGGTATGATTGGGTTGGTGGAAGTGCTTCCGCAAGTTTCCATTGCGCTTTTTGCCGGTCATTATGTCGATTTGTGGGATCGCAAAAAAATTGTGCGAAACACCACCATACTTCTTTTGCTGGGTTCAGTAATCCTCACACTTTACAGCATCGAATCCTTTCATTCTTTTCAACGATTCGGAATTTGGCCTATTTTCATCACTATTTTTCTCACCGGACTTTCGCGGGGAATCATGATGCCTGCTCATACAGCATTGCTCGGACAATTGGTCGACAAAAAAGACTATGCCAATGCCGCCACATGGAATAGTGCCAATTGGCAAATTGGAGCGGTAATGGGTCCGGCTCTGGGGGGATTGATTTACGGAGTCTCATCAATTTCTATTGCCTACGGTTCCGTTTTTGTTATATATTCATTTGCAGTGCTGATGATTGGGCGTGTTCATGTCAAACCACTCACTAAACAAATGCAAGCAGGTGAAGAAGACATGTTCAGCCGCATTCGCGAAGGCATTCGTTTTGTACTGAAATCACCCGAACTGGTCGGAGCATTTTCGCTCGATATGTTTGCCGTGTTGTTTGGAGGTGCTGTAGCTTTGTTACCGGTTTACGCTTCCGATATCTTACATGTAGGGCCGGAAGGACTGGGATTTTTACGGGCTTGTCCAGCTGTGGGAGCGATTTTGATGTCGTTTTACCTTATGTTTTATCCACCGGTTCATAACAGTGGTCGCACCTTGTTGCTTTGCGTGGCGGCGTTCGGTTTATGCATGATTGGATTTGCCTTTTCTACACTTTTCTGGCTTTCAGCAGCTCTGTTGGTGCTGAGTGGTTTGTTCGACAACGTGAGCGTGGTGATTCGAGGCACAATTTTACAACTTTATACGCCTGATGAAATGCGTGGACGCGTGGGTTCGGTGAATAGCATCTTTATCGGCTCTTCCAATGAACTCGGAGCTTTTGAATCGGGCGTTACGGCCAAATTAATGGGATTGATTCCTTCTGTGGCTTTCGGTGGAATTATGACGCTGATAGTTGTGGGCGTAATGGCAAAAATGAATCCGGTATTGCGGAAATTATCGTTGCATCCAAAAACCTAATTCACAGCTTTTCGTTTGGGTTTTTTCTTTACAATTATTGACAGCAAAATAGATATAGTAAGCAAACTTACAATTACTCCCAATGAAGTAAAATTGCTTATGTGAAATGAATAACCAAATTCGGAAGTAAACTCATTTACACACATTTTTATGCCAATAAAAGTCAGAATTCCCGAAAGTGCATATTTCAAATAATGGAAATAATCCATAATGCCACTTAACGCAAAATACAACGATCGCAACCCCAAAATAGCAAAAATATTGGAGGTATAAACAATGAAAATATCCTTTGAAACCGATAAAACAGCTGGAATAGAATCTACTGCAAAAATCAGATCGGAAGCCTCAATAACGAGCAACGCAATAAAGAAAGGCGTGGCGTGAAGCAAACGTACCTTTTTATTGTCACGGATAATTTCTTTGTGGACAAAAAAATTAGATCTCGACATATCGTCGGTAACCGGAAATATCTTTTTGAAGGCCCGAATCAGAAAGTTTTTGTTTGGATTGTATTCTTGATCTTTTTTCTCAAAAACGAGTGAAATACCTGTGTAAACCAGAAATGCACCAAAAATATACATCACCCAGGCAAAGCGTTCAATCAGAGCCACGCCGGCAAAAATAAACACGGCTCGCATAACAATAGCGCCTATTATTCCCCAAAAAAGAATTTTATGTTGAAATTTTGGTTCAATTTTAAAGAAACCGAAAATCATGATAAACACAAATAGGTTATCAATACTAAGCGATTCTTCAATCAGATAACCGGTAAGAAATTCAAGGGCTTTAACTTTTCCCAGAAAAAAGTAAACTCCTACATTAAAAGCTACTGCCAATCCTATCCAAAACACGCTCCAAAGAAGAGCTTCCTTTACCTTAATGACTTGATCTCTCTTGTGAAAAACAAACAAATCCAGGCATAACATAACAACTACAAACGCAACAAATCCTATCCAAAAACTGATACCTATTTCCATAATTTTTAAGACTCTAATTTCATTTTTTTTCCTTTATAAATGCAGATTTTAAAAGTACTACAAAGTAAATCAATAAAACGCACATATACAATAATTGTTTACCAACAGTTTATTTAAAAAATAATTGTTTAAAAATCAGATTTATGAATTCAAAAATTCATTACCTTTGTCAATCCTTTAGATCAGATTTCCTAAGCGATAAGAACCAAATCTATAGAATTAGAATAGAATACCAATGAAAAAAGAATCTCTCAGGACATGGGTTTTTTATGTGATTATGTTGCTTTTGTTCAGCATTTTTACTTATTTTTTGTTTCATAGTGCAAACTTTCCAGAGGTGCATTATGAATCACAACATAAACTTGTTTCTCAGGTTCATCAAGCCGATCCTCCGGGCAGTTTTGGGATGTTTAAACTATCTATTCTCAACAATGTGACCGAACCTGCAGCCATGTTGTTACTTCAAATTATTTCCATACTTATCGTTTCACGTATTTTTGGCTGGTTGTTTAAGAAAATAGGTCAACCTACTGTAATTGGCGAAATACTGGCCGGTATTATTTTAGGCCCATCTTTGTTGGGATATTTTTATCCACAGGCTTTTCATTTCCTTTTTGCTGCCAATTCGCTTGGCAATTTATATATCTTAAGTCAAGTGGGGTTAATTTTATTTATGTTTACCATTGGTATGGAGTTAAATATAAGTACCTTGAAACAGAAAATTGGTGTAACTTATGTAATTAGCCACGCCAGCATTCTGATTCCATATTTTTTGGGAATGCTATTGTCTTATTTTGTTTACGAAGAATTTGCTGCAACTCATACCGATTTTCTTTCATTTGCTTTGTTTATAGGCATTTCCATGAGTATCACTGCATTTCCAGTGCTTGCTCGAATTGTTCAGGAAAAAGGATTGTCAAAGAGTCACCTGGGAACTATGGCTATTGCCAGTGCTGCCAACGATGATGTAACTGCATGGTGTATATTGGCGGCAGTAATTGCTATTGCCAAGACAGGTAGTTTTGTAAGTTCTTTGTATACAATTGGTTTTTCTATTCTTTATGTGCTAGTTATGTTACTTGTTGTTCGGCCTTTTTTAAAGCGGGTTGGAGAGATTTACAGTAATAGCGAAGTTTTGAATAAAAGTATAGTAGCATTTTTGTTGTTATTATTAATACTTTCTGCATTTGCTACACAGGTTATTGGAATTCATGCACTTTTCGGTGCCTTTTTGGCCGGAGTTGTTATGCCTCAACTTCCTAATTTCAGAAAACTGATTATCGATAAAATTGAAGATGTTTCTGTAACATTGCTTTTACCGTTGTTTTTTGTTTTTACAGGTTTACGTACCGAAATCGGATTGCTAAACACACCTCATCTATGGACATTGTGTGGCATTTTTATTTTAGTGGCTATTGGTGGAAAGTTTTTTGGAGGTGCTTTTACAGCAAAAATTTTAGGAGAATCGTGGAAAGATAGTTTATCAATTGGTGTGTTGATGAACACACGCGGTTTGATGGAACTGATTGTGCTGAATATTGGCTACGAAATGGGAATTTTGCCACCACCAATTTTCGTTATGTTGGTGATAATGGCTTTGGTAACAACGTTTATGACCACTCCAGCCTTGTCTATTATCAATCGGCTTTTCCCCGAAAAAGATATTGAAAAAGAATATATCATTCAGCAAACTCAGGGGATTTTCAAGGTTTTGATTGCGTTGGGAAATCCAGAAAATGGAAAAGCATTGCTCAATATAGCCAAAACGGTACTTGATGGAACAAAAAACACACTGGCTGTTAATGTTTTACATATTACACCTGGAACGGATACAAACCCTATTTATGGAGAACAATTTTCAGTTGAAAGTTTCAAAGGAGTAAACGATGAAGCGAGATCATTGAGTATTCCCATTGAAAATGAATACAAAGTAACCGACAATATTGAGCTTGGAATTGTAAAATCGGCAAATTACAATAATTTTGATTTTCTGTTGGTAGGAGCAGGGCTGTCTTTGTCAGGAATACCATTTTTCAAGGAGAGTTCTATGTTTGGCAATATCAAGTGGTTGAACCGTTTTATCAATAAAATGTCTAAAAATCAGGCATTTTTCTATCCGGGAACTTTATTAAAAGACAAGACACGCTACTTTATTGAAAACGCAAATTGCAGCGTTGGAGTTTTTATAAATCGAGGATTTGCTGAAATAACTTCAACTGTTGTTATGCTTCATCTCGAGTCGGATGAATTTCTACTCCGGTATGCAAGGAGGTTATTGAAAAATAACCCGAATGTGATTATTCATATTCTAGATGTCAATAAACTGGTTGATAGCAGTGAAGTTATTCGCAAGGCAATGGACGAATTGAAAATTCAGTTCCCTAATTCTGTGAAGTTTAATAAGCACGGCAAAATAAATTCAACTGTCCTTACCAAATACAGTTTTATGCTTATAAGTTATCAGGCATGGAATATTCTTTCGGTTTCCGACAAAAAGCAATTGGGGAATATACCATCAACACTTATTATCAACAAAAAAATCAGCCGTTTCCACACCGGCGCGCGCAATAAAATCGTTTCAAATATTTCAATTGATCCGATTGGTGAAAGCCTTTAAATAGTAGGTAGTAGTTAAAAAAAACAAGTCAGGTTTTCATATTTAATGAAAACCTGACTTATTCGTTTTTTTTACTGCATACCAAATGAATTGTCATTTCAGCCCAAAGCCATCTTTGGTATAATGCCGGTGCATATATTTCTACACTTTCACGCGACCCAGATAAGATCCATCGCGGGTATCAATTTCAATAGTTTCACCTTCGGTAATAAACAATGGAACACGTACTGTAGCGCCTGACTCAACACTGGCGGGTTTGAGCGTATTGGTAGCGGTATCGCCTTTCATTCCCGGTTCGGTATATGTAACTTTCATCTGAACTTTAACAGGCATATCGGCATATAGAACCGTGTCCGAAGATGCATCCGAAACCACTTCTATAACCATACCTTCAAGTAGAAAATCAACGCCATTTATCAGGTTCTTGCTAATTGGATGTTGGTCGTAAGTTTCCTGATTCATAAAAATAAAATCATCAGCTTCTTTATATACGAATTGATAAGGACGACGTTCTACACGTACATCTTCGAGTTTTTCGCCGATATTAAAACGACGTTCGATAACGCGGCCATCGACAACATCTTTCAGTGTGGTACGCATAAATGTATTGCCTTTTCCGGGCTTTACGTGAAGAAATTCTACAATAAAATACAACTTTCCATCCATTCGGATACAAGTTCCATTTTTAATATCTTGAGCATTCATCATTTGATATGATTTTTAAAATTATTTTTTCAGGCTGCAAAAGTACAATTTTTATTCTAAACATCAAAATTAATTGAAATTCAGTATATTATAAAGCCTCTGCAAAATTTGCAGAGGCTTTATAAGTAATTTTTAGTTTTATTGTTTTCTTATTTATCGTTTCGCTTTTGAACGTTGTAATAAATCTTCATTTGGTTGCCGAGAATTTTTGTAAATCCTTTCACATCATCGGCACTCCAGGCACGGTTCACTTCGCCATATTCGCCAAAATCGGTTTTCATTAGGTCAAAAGTGCTTTCAACTCCAACGAGCGTATAGCTATAAGGGCGAAGTTTGACAATCACTTTTCCGGTTACATTTTGTTGTGAACTTTGAAGAAACTGTTCAATGTCACGCATTACGGGTTCCATATATTGCGCTTCGTGCAGGAACATACCATACCAAGTGCCCAATTGATCTTTCCAATATTGCTGCCACTTTGTAAGTGTGTGTTTTTCAAGCATTTTATGTGCATCAATAATCAGAAGTGGAGCTGCAGCTTCAAATCCAACCCGGCCTTTGATACCAATAATCGTGTCGCCGATATGCATATTGCGACCAATACCATATTTATTTGCAATTTCTTCCAACTGATTAATCAACAATACTTTATTGTCGTTTTTGTGACCATTTACCGCGCATATTTCCCCATTTTCGAAATCAACTGTCACAGTTTCTTCACCCTGTTTTTCAATCTGACTTGGATAGGCAGACTCTGGCAAAGTTTGTTCCGATTTCAGGGTTTCTTTTCCTCCAATTGAAGTTCCCCAAAGTCCTTTATTGATTGAATATTCCATTTTTTTGAAATCAGCTTCAAAGCCATGTTCCTTCAAATAATTGATTTCATATTCACGGGTTAATACCATGTCACGCGTTGGAGTCAGAATTTTGATTTCAGGAGCCAAAATATCGAAAGTCAAATCAAAACGAACCTGATCGTTTCCTGCTCCGGTGCTTCCGTGGGCAACGTAATCAGCTCCAATTTCTTTAGCGTAATTAATAATGGCAATGGCTTGAAAAATCCGTTCCGAACTTACTGAAATAGGATACGTTCCATTACGCAATACATTCCCGAAAACCATATATTTAATGCTCTTCTCGTAATATTCCTGAGTCACATCCAATGCCACATGCGTTTTTGCACCCAATCGAAAAGCTTTATCTTCAATTACCTTTAATTCATCCGCACTAAATCCACCGGTATTTGCAACCGCAGTATGAACTTCGTATCCTTTGTCTTCTGCCAAATATTTTGCGCAAAAAGATGTATCTAATCCTCCGCTAAACGCTAAAACAACTTTTTCTTTCATAAAAATCTACTTATTTCCAGCCCCTAAATCCCTCAAAGGGAACTTTCGAGACTTTTATTGTTTTAAAAATTCTACACTATCAATTCTTGAAGTCCCCCTTGGGGGGATTTAGGGGGCTAATCCTTCGGGGGATTTAGGGGGCTTTTATTTGGCTTCATCTTTTGCCGGATCGAACAACATGCCGGTACACAAACAATGTTTCCGTTCTGTTCGTTGCAAAATATCGTAATTAACACAACTTTGGCATCCTTTCCAAAATGCTTCGTCGTCAGTTAATTCCGAGAAGGTCACAGGTTTATAACCCAGTTCAGAATTTATTTTCATAACGGCTAAACCTGTTGTCAGTCCAAATATTTTGGCATCGGGATATCGCTGGCGTGAAAGTTCAAAAGCTTTGCGTTTGATTCGCTTTGCCAAACCATTTCCACGATATTTTTCTACAACAATTAATCCCGAGTTGGCAACAAATTTCTTATTGCCCCAGGTTTCTATGTAGCAAAATCCGGCAAATTCTTCTCCGCACAATGCTATAATTGCTTTTCCTTCTTTAATTTTTTGCTCGATGTATTCGGGCGAGCGTCGGGCTATTCCAGTTCCGCGTACTTTTGCGGCATCAGCTATGGTGGTCAAAATTGTATCAACATATACTAAAAAACGCTCATCAGCAACTTGTACCGTAATCTCTTCGACGGTAATATCTTTATCCATATTCAATTTTGAATGAATTTTTTTACGAAAACTCTTAACGAGTAATGACAATTTGTTTCTAAACCTTTTTGGAAATATTCATTTTTTTTCAAAAACATTTTTTCAAAAGGGCAACAAAGATATATAAATTGTATATACCCGACAAACGAAATTTCTAATTGCCTTTATTCGGCAAATGTAATATTCAACATTTCGAGGATATCATCGCGGTTTATTCCTTCGCGGGGTATCACTAAAATGGTATCATCTCCTGCAATTGTGCCAAGAACCTGCTCAGTTGCTTTATTGTCAATGTCCCAGGCAATGGCACTTGCATAACCTGGCTTCGTTTTCACTACGCCCAATTGACCGGAAAATTCCAGACTCAAAACCGCTCCGTGTGCAATCAACGTATTAAATGTGCCCTGAGTAGGCAGAGGCTTGTTATACGACGGCAAAATGTATTTGTAGGTTCCATTCGATAATGGCGTTTTTGCCACTTTCAATAATTTCAAATCCCGCGATAATGTCGCCTGAGTTACTTCACACTGTCGTTCTGTAAGCATTTTCAATAGTTCTTCCTGACTTCCTACAACAGTACTCCGTAGAATTTCAGAAATAATCTGTAAACGGTTTCGTTTATTCTTCATAAATGTATAATTATTTAGATTTCACGCAAAAGTAATCATTTTTTTGTATATTCCAAAACAATTAGCGGAATTTATTCAATATTTATTCTAAAAAGAACAAAAAATCGATTAATATACACTAAATTCTCATTTTTATAGAATTTCCATTCCATTTAATTGTATAAATATTGTATTATCAACTAAAAAGAACTATTTATAATCAAAATCAGTTTTATTAATAATTTTTATTCTGCAGTACTGCATTTTAATATCATAAGTCGTATCTTTGCAGGTCGAATTTTAATGATGGTTTTAATTCGTATATTGTTGATTCACAGTGAAAATAAAGTTTTTCTAGACAACTTTTTAATGAGAATTATAAATTAAAACCATCAAATCTGCGAAGCTAATTATCAAAACTCATGTCGAAACAAGGAAATATAACAATAAAAGGTGCCCGTGTACACAATCTCAAAAATATTGATGTTGAAATTCCACGGAATAAACTGGTAGTGATTACCGGACTTTCGGGTTCGGGAAAATCCTCGCTCGCTTTTGACACGCTATATGCTGAAGGTCAACGACGCTATGTGGAAAGTCTTTCTGCTTATGCTCGCCAATTTCTGGGTCGAATGAGTAAGCCTGAAGTGGATTATATAAAAGGAATTCCACCGGCAATTGCCATCGAACAAAAAGTAAACACCCGAAATCCCCGGTCAACAGTAGGAACTTCAACAGAAATTTACGAATACATCAAATTACTTTATGCCCGGATTGGGAAAACATATTCTCCTGTTTCAGGCGAAATAGTAAAAAAACATGAAGCACAAGATGTTGTAGAAGCAGCGATGAATTTTGCAGATGGCACCAGATTGCTGATTTTGACCCCGATAACCGAGACTGCCGAGCGAACAGTAACAGCTCAACTGAATAGTCTTCAACTTCAGGGATTTAGCCGGATAGAAATGAATGGCGAAACTTTTCAAATTTCTGACATACTGAAACAACCTGACAAAATTGCGAGTAAAGATATTTATTTACTTATCGACCGTTTGGTGGTGGAACATTCGAACACGGCCATTAGCCGCTTAAACGATTCAATTGAAACAGCATTTTTTGAAGGAAACGGGGTTTGTGTTTTAAAGGTATTCTCCGATAATGGAACAGAGCTTCTTTATTTTTCCAAAAAATTTGAAGCCGATGGAATGCAATTCGAGATACCTTCGGTTCATACGTTTAGCTTCAATAGTCCGATTGGGGCATGTCCTACATGCGAAGGTTTCGGTCGTGTTATTGGAATTGACGAAGATTTGGTAGTGCCAAACAAAAACTTATCTATTTACGAAGAAGCCGTGGTTTGCTGGAAAGGTGAAGTAATGAGCGAATGGAAAAAACAGTTGATTCAATCTGCATCGAAATTCAATTTCCCGATTCACAAACCGTATTATGAGCTAACTGATGAGCAAAAGAAGCTTCTTTGGACCGGAAACCGGTATTTTGAAGGATTGAATGCTTTTTTTAAACATTTGGAATCCAACCAATACAAGATTCAGTATCGTGTTATGCTAGCCCGCTACCGTGGAAAAACAATTTGTCCGGAATGTAACGGAAGCCGACTGAAAAAAGAAGCTTCATATATTCGTATTTCGGAAAAGTCAATTTCCGAATTGGTGCTTATGTCAATTACTAAATTGAATGACTTCTTCGAAAACATTCAACTTGACGAACAAGACGCTGCCATTGCAAAACGATTATTGATTGAAATCAACAATAGAATTCATTTTCTAATGGATGTTGGGTTAGGATATTTGACTTTAAACAGACTTTCCAATTCACTTTCAGGCGGTGAAAGTCAGCGTATTAATCTTGCCACTTCGCTCGGAAGCAGTCTGGTTGGTTCGCTGTATATTTTGGATGAACCCAGCATCGGATTGCATTCTCGCGATACATATTTGTTGATAAAAGTTCTGAAACAATTGCGGGATTTGGGAAATACAGTGGTTGTGGTTGAACATGATGAAGAAATTATGCGAGCTGCCGACTATATTATTGATATTGGCCCAAATGCAGGACGTTTAGGCGGAAAAGTGGTTTTTCAAGGGTTGCCTGATTTAAGCAAAGCCGGCATTAAAAATTTGATGTCAAGTGACATTGAAAATTCCTATACATTAAAATACTTATCCGGGAAAGAACAAATTGAAGTTCCAACGCATCGGCGGAAATGGAACAATTATATCGAAGTTATTGGTGCTCGCGAGAATAATCTGAAAGGAATTGATGTGAAATTTCCGCTCAATATAATGACGGTTGTAACCGGTGTCAGCGGTTCCGGTAAGTCATCACTGGTTCGGAATGTATTCTACACTGCACTTAAAAAACATTATGGAGGTGTTGCTGATCGTACCGGTCAGTTTGGAACACTGAAAGGCAGCATGCATTTAGCAAAAGATATTGAATTTGTTGATCAAAACCCAATTGGTCGCTCGTCGCGTTCCAATCCGGTTACTTATATAAAAGCGTACGACGAAATCCGCAAACTATTTGCAGACCAGCAACTTTCGAAACAAATGAATTACTCGGCTTCGCATTTTTCGTTTAATACCGAAGGTGGTCGCTGCGAAGAATGTCAGGGCGAAGGAACGGTAACGGTGGAAATGCAATTTATGGCAGATTTAGTGCTGGAGTGCGAACATTGCCACGGCAAACGATTCAAACAGGATGTGCTTGATGTTCAATACAGAGGCGTAAATATTTTTGATGTGTTGGAAATGACTGTGAATCAAGCCATCGAGTTTTTTTCGGAAAGTACCGGCAATACCGAAAAGAAAATTGTGAAACGAATGAAACCGCTTCAGGATGTTGGTGTTGGATATGTCAAACTCGGACAATCGAGCAGTACACTTTCGGGTGGTGAAAGTCAGCGCGTAAAATTGGCTTCGTTTCTGGCCAACGAAAAACCCGAGCCAACTATTTTTGTGTTCGATGAACCAACTACCGGTCTGCATTTTCATGACATAAAAACGTTGCTAAAAGCTTTTAATGCGCTGATTAACAAAGGACATACGGTTATTATTATTGAACACAACATTGAGATTATTAAATGTGCCGATCATATTATTGACATTGGACCTGAAGGTGGTGATAACGGTGGAAATGTTGTTTTTGAAGGCACTCCGGAGAAAATTACAGAATGTAAAAATTCATATACCGGAAAATATCTGAAAGAGAAAATGATTGTGGATGATAAATAAATTATTGAACCACTAGATATTTTTATCAAATTGTAATTATTATATTTAAATAATTGAATTATAATAATTATATTTGCAGAAAATTTTGCTCCTATGAAGAAAATATCAAATCCATTTATTACGAGCGGTTATTTATCTGCTGATTATTTTTGCGACCGCGAAAAAGAAAGCACAACTCTGATAAAAACAATTCAAAATGGGAATAATATTGCAATAATCTCGCCCCGTAGAATGGGGAAAACCGGACTTATTAAACATTGCTTTCATCAAAATGAAATAAATGAGCAATATTATTGTTTTTTTATTGACATTTACGCAACCAATAACCTGAAAGAGTTTGTATTTAAACTCGGAAAAGAAATTTTCGAGAAATTGAAACCCAATGGTCAAAAGTTTATTGATACCTTTTTTTCCATAATCAACACACTGCGACCAGCTTTTAAACTCGATACAATTACTGGGTCACCTACTTTTGATATTGGCATTGGTGAAATTGGTGAACCTCTATATAGTTTAGAGCAGATTTTCAAATATCTAGAGTCGGCTGACAAACCATGTATAGTGGCTATTGATGAATTTCAACAAATAGGAAATTATTCCGAAAACAATATTGAAGCGGTGTTAAGAACACATATTCAGCATTGTAAAAATACGACTTTCATTTTTGCAGGCAGTCAGAGGCATTTAATGCAAAATATATTTTTCAGTTCTTCACGGCCTTTTTATCAAAGTGTCAGCCTCTTAGAACTCAAGGCAATTGAAGAAAAACCATATACTGATTTTGTGCAATTTCATTTTCAAAACGAAAATAAAATTATTTCGGATGATTTAATAGGAATCATTTATAAGCTTTTTGAAGGTCATACCTGGTATATTCAGAATATTTTCAATGAAATATTTGCCCAAACGGAAAAAGGAGATATTTGTACATTTGAAATAATAGAAGAATCAGTTTCTACTAAAATTGCATCATACGAGCCACTATTTTTGAGCACTTTAACACTATTACCTGAACGGCAAAAAGAAGTACTTTATGCTATTGCCAAAGAATCTAAAGCAAAAGGTGTAACTTCTGCTGCTTTTATCAAAAAACATGGACTTCTTTCATCCAGTTCAGTACAGACATCATTAAAACAACTTCTTGATAAAGAAATAATTACATTTGAAAATAAAGTTTATCAGATTTACGATAGATTTTTTGGTTTATGGTTAACCACTGTTTTTGGGACAGGCTACAAAATTAAAAATTAACGATATGGTTTTTTTGATTTTGTTATCAGAATATACTTTCATTTAACAATAATGATTACTGCTTCTTACAACAGAATTCTTGTACTGCAATTGATTGATTTAAACAACCTTTTTAAATTCTATTTAAGACTTCAACATTGAAAAGTTAAAAACAAATAACCTAGAGGCAATCACGGTGCATAAATGATGCTTTAACCATGAAATAAATCTATCTTTGTTCACGTTTTAAATAAAAACATCAAAATGGAAAAAACGCCGAAAATATCTTTACTGATTGTACTTTTATCTCTTGCTACATTAATGAATGCTCAGACTTACCGGCTCGAAGTTGGATATAATAATTCCGACAGAACCGGTGTTGGCTACAGCAATACTTATTTTGACGGGATCAGGTTGGGTGGAACTGCTGAATTTGATTTGAAAAATAATCTAAGTTTACTTACCGGGGCTTTATACAATTTCGTTTATTCGTTTAAAATTCAGAAATACCCAAATTCCAAATCAGTTTCTTACGAATCGTTTGGACATTTCGTAGATATTCCTCTTCGCATTACCTACACATATCCAATTACTAAAGATTTGAAGGTGTTTGGTTTTGCCGGCCCAAATCTGAACATCGGTCTGGCTCAAACCATGAAAACAACTTCATCTGTTAGTTCTATCCCCGATGCTTTTTCCGATTTGTACAAAGATGCTGTTTTGAACAGGCTTAACTTTCAAATTGGTGCCGGTGGAGGTGTTATGTGGAAAACTTATCAGCTTAAAGCCGGTTATGATTTTGGAATCAACAACCTGAACAAAGTCAGCGGTGCAGGAAATCTATATCAAAAAGGCTGGTATGTTTCATTTGCTTATCAATTTTAAGAATACAACATTTAATATTTAGATTCAAAAGACTAAACTTCATAAAAAGTTTAGTCTTTTTTGGTGAATATTATAAGCATTATATCTTTATTTCATTGGATTATGATTATTTTTGCATAATTTTCAATCCTAAAAGTTTTTAAGTCCGTATATGCAACTTTACTCCATTTTCCTTCAACATCCGGTAATTTGTACCGATAGTCGTGATTGCCCCAGAGGCTCATTGTTTTTTGCTCTCAAAGGTGAAAATTTCAATGCGAATGCTTTTGCATTATCGGCATTAGAAAGAGGATGTGCTTATGCTGTTGTTGACGAAGCTGAATTTGCTATTGACGAACGTTTTATTTTGGTCGAAAATGTGTTGGAAAGTTTGCAACAACTGGCAACTCATCACCGCAAACAATTGGGAACCAAAATTATAGGAATTACAGGCACCAATGGAAAAACAACAACAAAAGAACTGATTGCTTCTGTGCTGAAAGAAAAATTTGATGTTCTTTACACACAGGGAAATCTGAACAATCATATTGGTGTTCCTTTAACGCTATTAAAGTTAAAGCCTGAACATCAAATTGCCGTGATAGAAATGGGAGCGAATCATCCCGGTGAAATTAAAATGCTTTGTGAAATTGCTTGTCCCGATTATGGAATTATTACCAATGTTGGTAAAGCTCATCTGG
The DNA here is from genome assembly GCA_038329115.1 of Bacteroidales bacterium. GTDB lineage: Bacteria > Bacteroidota > Bacteroidia > Bacteroidales > Paludibacteraceae > Paludibacter. The sequence continues at coordinate 549 of JBBQMQ010000042.1, read as the reverse complement.
AAGGGTTTGGATCGTTCGAAGGCGTAAAAAAAGCCAAAGCCGAATTGTACGAATATATTTTTGAAAACGGGAAAACCATTTTCGTAAATAAAGACAACGAACATTTGGTAGAAATGGCTGAAAACGCAGGATTTAAAGCTAATAATGGAAGAAGACTGGATTATTGTTTGGGTTCTGAATACCGGGGTTGTTCTACTTACGGTCACATAACCAAATGTTCGCCATTTCTGGAAATGGAATGTTTTATTGATATATATGACAAGTTCAAAGTAAAAACAAAACTTATTGGTTCGTACAACGCTGAAAATGTGATGGGTGCTATGATAATTGGCGATTATTTTGTCTTGAAAAAGAAACAAATTAAATTTGGACTGGAAAGTTACGTTCCCCAAAATAATCGTTCTCAATATACCAGAACCCCTCATAATAAACTGGTGATTGATGCATACAATGCAAATCCAACCAGTATGAAAGCAGCTATTTTGAATTTTGAACAAATGGAAGTTCCAAAAAAAACGCTGATTTTGGGTGACATGTTCGAATTGGGAG
>JBBQMQ010000041.1:0-15657 GCA_038329115.1 Bacteroidales bacterium | reverse complement strand
GGAGGCAGCACCGTTAGCAATGGCTTGCGATACTACCTGATTAGGATTCGATCCAGAAATTATTATTATTTGCTTTGTACCTGTTGTTTGCAATAAAACAGAAGCCGAAGGTGTAAATGTAATTTTACCAGCCACGGTTTTATTATAAGCAGCCGGTTCTAATGCCACACCACTTAAAATAACACTTGAAATAGCATTACGCCATGTTGCATTTTCGGTAAACGTAACATCGAAAGGTGCATCAACAGTTACTGGAGTCGGAGTTATTGGAGCAGCAGTTATAATTGGCAATATAAAAGGATTTGAAGTTACTGCAGGTACGGTAGAACTAAATATAATCGTTGCAGGTGTTAAGTCAGCTGGATTTGTATTTGTGGCAGTTAAACCAGCAAAAGTAACACTACCTGCAACTGCTGCAACACTTGTGGTACCACCCAACGTCCATGAACCTGAAGCAACAGTTGCTGTAACTGAATTTGTGCCGGTTTTGTTTCCGTATTGATCTAAAAACACCAACGTTGGTTGAGTGGCAAGTGCAACAGCGGTACTTGAGGAAGTTGCAGGGGTATTCGGTTGATTTCGAATAACCATTTGAGTTGCAACACCAGCTCCTATCGTAACAGAAATGGCAGTATTGTTATAACCTGTTGATTCAATCACTAAAAGTCTTCCACCCGTTAATGTCAAAGCTGGATTTAATCCGCTTGGTTTCAAAGTAAGTATTCCTGCCGTAATATCATAATCGATAGATGGAGTAAGAACAACACCCACAATCTTAACGGCAGTAATAGCTGCACGCCAAGCAGGATCATCGACAAATGTAACGTCTGCAGTTGCATCTACAGTTGCACCGGTAGGTGGAATAAGAGTTGGAGCAGCAGGTAAACCATTTACAGATGAAACAATTTCACCAGTAGCTAAAATGGCAGCAGGACTTCCATTCACCGTAATCTGAGCCAATTGATCAGTAGTTACACCGGTAGCATCAGTTCCAATAAATACCTGACCGCCTGTGCCTGTTAAACCGGCAGTACCTAACCAACCTTTGATGTTAAGTTTTTTTCCAGCTGTCCAAACCACCGCATTACTTGCACTAAAATTAAGTGAATGTACTCCAGAACCCAACGAAATAGTCGAATTATCTGTCAATTGTAATGTTCCAGAGGCAGCATTTGAAAAACCTGTAGTATTACCTGTTTTAAGTGTGCCTCCATTTAAAATAACATTTCCAGATAATGCATTTGCTCCACCAAGTTGCAAAATACCTGTGGTCAATTTTGTACCACCAGTGTATGAGTTAGCTGCATTAAACTGAATAATACCAGTAGAAGTTCCAAGAACTTCAATGCCGGCAGCACCTGTACCTGTTATAGCTCCGAAAGCATAAGTACCACTACCACCAATGGTGATTTTACGCATGGCACTCCCAATATTTGAAGTAAGAAATGTAATATTACTATTACTTATCGCTACAGGACAATTAGCTGTCAATGCACCAACCTGAAAATCCCCATTTATCGTTGTATTTGTATTTTTTAAAGGAAAGTTATAGCTTGCAGCTAGAATTCCACCATTAATTATTAATGCACCTGCACCCAACGAATTATTTGATGAACAAACCACAGTGCCCTCGTTCAGCGTAAATCCACCTAAGTTTCCACCATTTAGAAATGCTAATGTGCCGGCACCATTTTTAATCCAACCGTGAGTGGCATTACCCGTCACAATTTGAAAGCCTCCATCAAAGGTAACTCCCGGTGCCACATAAATTGGAATGACACCACTGAAAGTCCCAAAAATAAAACCCGAATTTGAAGTAAATTTTACATTGGCATATACATTAATAGCGGTAGCACCAAACCAGGACGAAGTTGGACCAACCACAGTAGCCGGATTTTTGAAATTGAGAATTCCACCTGTTGTCAAATTAACAAACTGGTTATACACGCCTGCCGGACTACCACCATCGGTTGTACTCCATACATTGCTATTCATTGCACCACCGGTACCATAATAGTAATTGGTTTGTGCGCCAAGTTGATTTGTCAAGAACAGACAAATCGTTAAAACTAAAAAGAGAAGATTTTTTTTCATGGTAATTAAATTTAAACTGTTAGCACTAAAATTATTTTATAATTAATTTTTCGGAATGAACGTTTGTATTATTATTAGATCTAATGATATATACTCCTTTAGCAAGATTTTCGGTTGAAAATGTTGCCTGATTATTTTGCATTTGTATTTCTTTTGTCAATATACCTTGCGTAGTATATAATTGCAAAGTTGAATTCGTAGATTCATTCGAAAACAATGATACTGAAATATTTTTTCCATTCTGACAAATTAAGAACGAATGTTCAATTACAGGAACTGTATTGATACTTGTAGAAAAATCAATAGCTGGAAGAATTTCAAAACTCAGGGTTTTGGCAACACCACCAACTGTTGCATTTATATTTACTACACCCGTACTTGCAGCGGTTGTAACCGTAATTTCAAGTGTGTCATTTGCTAAAACGCGGTATGAAACTCCTGTTGGAAGTCCTGACATGGAGGTTATAGTTGCACCGTTAATTTTGGCGACATCATTTTTATACAAGCTGTATGTTGAGAATTTTTTACCAATTGCACGAGCTTTAACTGGGAAATAATAAGGTGAACGCACCTTTTTAAGCCATTTTACCAATAGCACTTTCGCACTTTCGGAGTTATCTCTATCAACCTGACTAAAACTTGCTGATTTAAGAATATTATTTTGTTCCAAGCTATCGGTTTTTAAGTCGTAGAAACCATCTACCGAGGTAGCAGCCGTAGTTTGACCAATCATTAACTTGTAACGATCGTTTCGTACCATAAAACCCGGAACAGAAGTAGATGTCCATTCTGAAACTGCATAATATTCCTGACTTTTATCGTGAGTATTTTCAATAAATGGACGAAGTGTTTTGCCATCGCAAGGATAAGCAGGCATTCCCATATAATCTTCAATTGTAGGTCGGACATCAATTAACGATACAGGAGCATTAATTCTTTTTCCTGCATCAATTTTTGCAGGATAACGTATAATTAAAGGCACACGTGCCGATTCATCGAAGAACGTATTTTTCGACTGCATACCATGTGAACCCAACATTTCACCATGGTCGGCACAAAAAACGATCATTGTTTTATTAGTAAGTCCTAAATCATCCAGTTTTTTAAGAATATCACCAATTTTACTATCAATTTCTTTTACCATTTCATAATATCGTGCTTCAAAATTCTGAATGGTTGCAACATTCTGTACCCACGTAAATTGGTTTTTGGTAACATTAGCGTAGGGCGAATTTAATTCATTCAAATTATAATAGGAAGATGATGTAGTATTCACAAAAAAAGCTGCCGGAATGGGCATTTCAGTTGGATTTAGAGAGCCGTAATACGGTTTTGCAACCACAAATGGTGGATGCGGAGGGCCGAATGAACAATGTACGCTGAATTTTATATTTTTATTCTTTTCAATAGTGGCAAGCACTTCTTCGCATTCCATCGATGGCTCGGTATGCGCAGAATCAATGAGTAAATCACCAAAAGTTTGATTGGTATCAGCAGTACCTGTTGGGTTTGAATATCTGCCATCTTTAGGATCCGGCATATAATAGAGGTCAGTCGTTGGCTTAGGTGCACCTGTTGAACTTGATGTAATAGTCAGAGCTCCAGTCTTAAAATTTGGTGCTGATGTCACATTCAATTCAGCTTTCCACCACGCAGTGTAAATTGCTGACAAACCAATTCCCAATACCGCAACACTCGTAATTCCGGCACAACCAACAGGACGATTAGAATAAACATAAGCTTTCCGTTCGGGACTGTGCCATTTACCATAATATTCACAATCATATCCATTTTTGGCTAAAACCTCATCGTAAGTATCAGTCGTAAAAATTGGTTCTTTTCCTGTTAAAAGCGGGACATTTCCACCGTTTGTAGATTCATAAGCATAACTATTACTCAAAACACCTGTATTACAAAGGCTATTGCCGGTAAGCATACTGGATCTTGAAGGAACACTTACAGGACATTGGCTATAAGCTCGGGTAAAAATGACACCTTCTGATGCAAGTCGATCCATATTAGGTGTTGAGATAACCTTATTACCCATACAACTCAAAGCGGACAAACGCAACTGGTCGGAAATAATATAAATCAGATTTGGAGCTTCAGCAGTAGCTTTTTCTGCTTTCTGTTGTGCATTTGCTCCCAATAGGGTAAGTCCGGATAAAACCAAGGGAGTTATGGTTTTTCTTGAAGTAAAATTTATTCCCAAAGCATGTCGGATTTTAGATTAATTTATAGCAAAGATACCGAACATGCATTAATGAATGATTAATAAAAGATTAATTGCAAAAGTTTTTTTCAGAAAATAAAGAAATAATTAAATATTTAACATATAAAAATCAATTAAATGTTGCACAAGGCGAATAAGAGATAATTAAAAAATGACTGAGTGAACAAAACGCCACTCAATCATTTTTCAGTATTTAATTTGTTATTTAAGTAACACTTTTGTTGAGTGTTCATAAATTTCTACATCCTAAACCCCGTTTTTAGTTGGGGTTTAGGATGTAAAAAAATGTATTGGTTTAATGCTCACAATAATGTTATGGAACTTCACAATGAGCAATTAACCTGCTATTCTACAAATAATTTTTGGTTGCGTGTAGATGTATTGGATACTAAAGAAACAATGTATACACCCTGTTTCAAAATTCCATTTACATTCAAAGTGTGTGAGCTATTCAATTTAGCAGTATAAACGGTTTGACCATTCATATTCATAATTTTTACATCGTAATTTTCTGTACCATCAACTTTAAAATTAACTACACCACCACTTTTTAGTGGATTCGGATACATACTAAATGTAGATTCAGTTGGATTGTCAATAGCTGAAAGTGTTTCTACTACTTTTATGTCTACAGTCTTTGTAACAGTATTATAACAAAATGCATGTAGATTTGCGGGGTTAAAAGTAACAGACAAAGGTTTTGTTTCGATTACAGTTAGCGCAGTGCCACTTAAAGGATTGTAAACTAATGTACCTCCAATATTAGAAGTTGCATTTAATTGTGTTGAGCCAAGTGTCGAATTAACAAGAACATCAGCAGGATTAGTCCAGGTAATAACTGGATCCACTTTAGTTAACGTAGGCTCAAGAACCATAATTCCATCAAGTTTGGCCTTAAGACCTGCAGTAAAACCACTGGAGTAAATTCGGAACCAAGTAATCGCAGTTAAATCAGGTACGTTGCCAGCTGCTAGTACTATGGCGCTAAATCTCAGATTAAAATTATTCCAACCATTCACTACATTCGCTTTTACTATATTCCATTGGTATTCATTTATGTCTGCTGTAGAACCGCTTCGTAGTTCAATTGATAAATTGGCTCCTAAAAGAGCTGCGTTTTCAACCCAATACCTTAGTCTTAATACTCCGGTTGCGGCACTTACACCGGTATTAATTGCAGTAGGAAAGGTTTTAGAGAATTGTGAAGAACTTGTAGTTCCGGCAGGCACATTATTTTCGAGACAACCTGTTCCCTGTACCATATCGGTGGTGTTAAGAGCTAATGTTGCAGCAGGGTTCCAAGTACCGTTGGCGGAAACTAAAGCATCACAATCATCCAGATAAGGACCGTCAGGCATATATAACGCTGTAATAGCAACTACCGATGCAGGCATTGTTAAAGAAGTAGTAGCATTGTAAATACTTCCAAGCACTGGTGTGCCGTTGTTAAAGACCCATCTGTCGAATACCTGTCCTGAAGGAGCGACATCTGCAACAATATTAGCTACAGCACCTGATGCATAAGTGCCACTGCCGGTTCCACCGGTTACCGTAAGTACAAAATCTGCTGCATTTACAGAAATTTGAACACATAGCAACATTATAGCTGCTACGAAAATTAAATAGTAGTTTTTCATCATAAAAATAAATTAATTGTTAGTACTAGAAATTGAATGGTTGTTAAATTTGATTTTTTTATAAATATATAATTTTGGGAAAGGTAACACTTTTTGAACGAAAATAGTGTTTTAAAAAATAATTTTGATTTTATAGTAAATAATTTTAAAGTTCTACTAAATTGACTAACATATGAAAAACAAAATATAAACTCTATTTGACTATTAATTTTTGTATAAGCTTAGTTTGTCCTGATTCAACAGTTACAAAATAAATAGATTTCTTCAGAAACCCGGAAGTATTTACCTTTATATGTTCCGAATTATCTATTCTTTTTTGATAAACAATTTGTCCCAAAAGATTTGTAAAACGAACCTGAACATTGTCCATAGCATTAAATCCAACTACATCAAGTGATAGTTCATTTTGAGATAATGGATTGGGATACAGATGCAACTCAAACTTATTGTTTTTTAGATCATTCAGTCCATTTACATCGGAATTAATTATTTCAATAGCATCAATTCTAGTGGTAATGCTACCCGACTTTGTGTCGTATAAACGAAACCAATTAATGGCACTTAAATTTGTTGTGCCCAGCTTAGACGCATTACTTAATTTTAAAATAATTTGGTTCCAACCATTCGTCAAGCCAGTTAAACCCCAACTTAATTCTTCCACATCGGGCACACCGGCACTTCCTAATTCAACCCTTGGAGTACCACATTTTGTGACATCCGAAACGTAATACCAAAATCTCAAAATACCGTTTGTGAGTGAAACGCCCGAATTGTATGCTGGTGAAAAAACTTTCTTATATTCGTCTGTTGTACTTCCTGAAAATTCAACACAGCCCGACCCTTGCTGCTTATCTAAACTGTTAACCACTAACCCACTTGACGAATTCCAACCCAGCGTAGCATCGCAATTGTCTACATACAACGAACTGATAACGGTTATTGCTGAACTTGCCTGAATTCCACCATCTACAGAGGTGGCAGTAATGGTGGCATTCCCTTTTCCAACGGCGTTTACAAGTCCATTTTCGGTTACTGTAGCCACAGCCGGATTGCTGGTAGACCAACTGACCGTTTGAAAAGTAGCATTTGAAGGCGCAATTGATGCTAAAAGTTGCTTCGAACTCTTTGTTTCAATGGTTGCTGTTGAAGGTGTAATTGTTATTCCGCTTACGCCCACTTTAACACCAGTAGCTGTTATTGTAAATGTGTCGGATTTACCACCATCTTGTGTTGTGGCTGTAATTGCAGCTGTTCCTGCTGAAAATGCTGTAACGAGTCCATTAGAATTAACGGTTGCCACAGCACCATTATTTGTTGTCCAACTTACTATTTTATTGGTAACATCCCAAGGAGTTACCGCAGCGGTTAATACCAATGAATTTCCAACATTTAGTGCAGTGGAAGTGCCTGTAATCTTCACTCCAGCAACTGGAACAACAAGTTGAAATTCGGATAGGATCTCGAAACTCAGCGTCTTGGCAGTACCATTTACCGTAGCATTAAAATTATAAACACCTACATTTGCGGCATTTGTTACCGATATTTCGAGCGTGTCGTTAGGCAAAATACGATACGAAACACCTGTTGGCAAGCCTGATAACGCAGTAATGGCTGCACCGTTTATTTTTGCAATATCATTTTTATATAAAGCATAAGTAGAGAATTTTTTTCCAATGGCTCGCGCTTTTACACTATAAAAATACGGTGAATTTACTTTTTTAAGCCATTTAAGAAGTTGTAACTTGGAATTTTCGGCATTAGCTCTATCGGTTTGACTAAACGAAGCACTTTTCAGCAAATTATTTTGTTCCAAACTATCCGTTTGTAAATCGAAAAATCCATCAACCGAGTTAGCTGCATGCGTTTGACCAAACATTAATTTATAACGTTTGTCACGCACCATAAACGCCGGAACTGTAGTGTTATTCCATTCAGATACAGTGTAATAGTTCAGTGATTTGTCATAGGTGTTTTCAATAAACGGACGAAGTGTTTTCCCATCACATGTATAAGTTGGTAAACCCATATAATCTTCAATAGTAGGACGCACATCAATTAAACTAACAGGTGTTGTAATTTTTTGTCCTGCTGAAATTTTATCGGGAAAACGAATAATCAAAGGCACGCGAGCCGATTCGTCGTAGAAATTATTCTTCGAATTCATACCGTGCGAACCCAACATCTCGCCATGGTCGGCACAAAAAACAATCATTGTTTTGTTTGTAAGTCCCAGATCATCAAGTTTTTTGAGAATTTCGCCTAATTTATCATCAATTTCTTTTACCATTTCGTAATAGCGGGCAAGGAAAATACCTATGGTGGCTGGGTTCTGGAACGCTCCCATTTTAGCAATACTGTTTGAAAAGTAGGGCGATTGCAGTTCGCTTGCTTTGTAATAAGCAGATGATGAGCTGTTAACAAAGAAATTGGCAGGTGTAGGTATGATGGCTGCATTGAGTGAACCATAATACGGTTCTGATACTACAAATGGTGGATGTGGAGGTCCAAAAGAGCAATGAAGGCTGAATTTTATGGTTTTATTTTTTTCAATAGTTGCAAGGGTGTTCCAAGTATCCATTGCACTTTCGGTATGTTGATGGTCGATAAGCAAATTGCCAAAATTCTGAAAATCGACTGTCGAAGTTAATGTTGGGTCAATCACGCGGGCATCGAGCGCATCGGGCATGTAGTAAAGATCTCCACCACCACCGCTTAGTGCTCCGGTCTGAAATGGAGCTGTAGTTATTTTTAAATCCGCTTTCCACCAGTTAACATAATTTTCTTTTAATCCCAATCCTAAAACAGGGTCATTTGATAATCCAGCACAAGTTATTGGCCTGTTGGAATACACATAGGCTTTTCGTTCGGGCGAGTGCCATTTACCATAATATTCACAATCATACCCATTTTTTGCTAATACTTCGTCGTAAGTATCGGTCGAGAAAATGGGTTCGTTTCCAGTTAAAACAGAACCAGTAGTATATTCGTAAGCATGCGTATTTCCTAAAATACCCGTATTGCACAAACTATTCCCGGTAAGCATACATGAACGGGAAGGTACACTAACTGGAGATTGACTGTAAGCGCGGGTAAAAATCACACCTTCGTCAGCCAACCTGTCCATGTTTGGGGTAGAAATCAGCTTATTACCCATGCAACTTAAGGCATCAAGCCGCAATTGATCCGAGATAATAAAAATCAGATTTGGATTTTCTGCAGTCGCTTTTTCGGCATTTTTTTGTGCAACTAATGTGCTTGCAGCTAATAAACCAAAAAGTGAAAGTTTTGCTTTATACATTTTTCCTAAACATTTTGTTAATCTTTCTCTTAAATAATTGTGAATAAGTAATTTAAACAAGTTATGAGTTGCAATATTCATATAATTGATTAATGTGAAATCTCAATTGCATCAAGTTTTGTTGTAATGCTGCCGGTTTTAACGTCGAAAATACGAAACCAGTTGATTGCATTCAAATTGGGTGTTCCACTAACGGAGGCATTGCTCGTACTTAAGACTATACGATTCCAACCGTTTATTAATGCGGATGCCAATATAGACCATTGATATTCATTTATATCAGCAGCTCCACTACTACTTATTTCAATATTTACTTTTCCAACTTTCGTAACATCAGACACATAATACCAAAATGATACTTTACAAGTTGCCACAGTTTCACCTGAATAATAAGGGGTTATAAATGATTTTTTAAATTCATCAGTAGTAGTCCCTGTAAATTCTAAGCAACCTGTTCCCTGTTTAAAATCAACAGAATTGAGTATTAATCCCGAATTCCATCCGGTCACTACGTCACAATTTTCAAACATAGCATACAAAGGTAAATCTACGGTAATGGTAGAAGTACTGGTTTTACCACCACTTTCGGTTGTGCCTGTAATGGTAGCAGTGCCTTGTGAAACTGCTTTAACAAGACCACTTGAATTTACCGTAGCAACAGAGGCATTACTTGTTGTCCAAAATACTTTCTTGTTAATGGCATCTACCGGCAATACAGTTGCTGTTAGCTGCTGTGTGCTGTTTATAGTTATACTTACAGTGGCAGGAGTTACTGTTACTCCGCTAACCTGAATGGGATTAATTACCAGATTCGGTGATGCTTTTCCAAACCATCCAATTCCGTCTTGTACCATTTTCCATTGAAAATTGAATGTTCCTGCAGTTGCAGGTGCTACAATAACAAAAGTAAAGGTTTTGGTTTGATTTGGTGCAATACTTTCGTCCGTATTCAGTTCTATTCTATTCTGACATAACACAATGTTATCCTGTGGATTAAAACTACCAAGTTTAGTCAGATTAGTTTTTGTCCAAGTTGTTGTTCCGGTATTTTTCATTGTAACACTTACGGTGGCTGTTTGTCCGGGTGTCAATGTTGCAGGAACATCTGTTTGCGAAACAAATTCTGCATTATTTGTGCTGTTATGTACGGTTGGATGGGTTGCCGTTAATGAAATTTTACCTTTCAGCATTTTAGCACCATCACTTACCAGTCTTAAATAAAAGTCTGAAGTAACGGCCACACCATCAGCATCCAGTGTGAGAAAGTATTGGTTGGTGGGTATCATAGAGGAATTTTCGGCTGCTTTGGCAATGGCAGTGCCTTCGTCATATTCATCAAACATAGCAACATAAGCAGATGCTTTAATTCCAGCGGCATCAAACTTTAGTTTATAGTTATAAAACTGACTCCACATAAAATCACCATGCATGCGGGGAGTCGCATTGCGATCACCACCGTTCCAATTTGACCAGGCAAAACCAGGCCAGATAACAGGCACATAAGCAAGAGAGTTATTTTTACAATACGAAAGATCTTCTTCTACAACAGTAAGCTGATTACTTAACGAGCTTGCATTAAAAGAACCAACATGCCAAGGCTGAATCATATTTGCTGCATTGTATACCGACAGGTTTTCTGATTGCGAACGCCAATTCTTAGCAGTCCCCACAATCACATAGCAACCCTGACTTTTAAACCAATTAACAACGCCTAACCACGATGTTGCGTCACCGGGTCTGGTAGAAACGCCCATGCCCCAGATACATACAACCGGCTTCCCATTTTCCTTTGCATAAGCGGGCGAAGTTGTAAGAGCAAGGGTTCCAACAATGGTGTTGGTCCAATCGGCTGTAATTTCAGGTTGGAAATTGGTCCAACCGGAGATGTCGTACATGATATAGAATTTACGTCCATAATTTTGAGCTGCATTCTTAACTTTTATTGCCATGCCATCTCTTTGTTGCTTAATAGCCGGATTAGAAAATTCTGATCCAAAACGCTGAAGAGCGGCACAATCAATACCATAGTTTTGCATCCATTCGAAATGAGTATTAACCACATTATCATCATAAGAAGAAAACAATTTTGCAGGCTGACCATTCCCTAAAGTTGCATAGCCGGTTGCATAAGTAGTGGTATACTCACGGGTGTCAGGCCACAATTCAAATGATTGATTGCCCGGACGTTCAGGGTATCAACCCCAATGAACCCATGCATTACTTGGTGAACCGTCGCCGGCACAGGCAAACCAACCTTGGTAACCAACTACAAGTTTACCGACTATGTCGCCAGTAGCTATCGAATCTTTTGGCTTTTCAGTAGGGGGATATATAATAACAACTGGTGGAATTACTTCCTCTTTGCAACTTAAAGTAATTAAAACAATAATTACCAGACCAATAAAAGTATTTCTCATGATTTTTGCAATATTTTAAGCAGTTTTAGATTGTGATCAATGGACATTTGTTGAGATAACGTTATTTCCCATCCAACTTATTGCATCTAACCGCAATTAAATGGGAATAATGAAGATTAGATCTCCCAATACGGTAAGTACAGATAAAAAAGGGAGTTAGGGTTCTTTTGAAGTAATTGATATTCTCAAAGCATGTCAGATTTTCGATTAATTATAACAAAGATACCTGATACTGATTAATGAATGATTAATAAAAGATTAATAAGAGTTACATTTTATAAAAAATCCGGCGAATTATAAATTATTTAACTTTTTAAATTATTTGCGAAATCAATTGCTGGATGTAAGTTGCAAAAAATATACCCTTTTTTGTCTTTATCAAAGTATAAAGTATTTGTTCAAATTCCCGTTATCTGAACCAGACTGTTTTTCCTGTCTGAGCCGACTCACGGGCAGCTTCCAATATTCTAACTACCATCAGGTTGTTCTCCAACGCATACAGACCGTCTGGTTTCACGGTAATATTGCCTTTGATTACATCATAATAATAAGTGAACGGATCTTCGTAAACTTCAATGTCCTTTTCTGTAATTATTTCCGATTTCTCAATACGCATTTTTCGGTTTCTCACACGCATATTTTCTTTATCAATGGTAATTACATAACCCGATTCACCATAAATTTCCATATCTTTTCTATCGAAAGGCCAGTTCCAGGATGCCTGAATAATACATTCAGCATTTTTGTAATTAACAATAATTATTGCATCATCATCCACCTTGGGATAAATATCCGGTTTATATTGTTTCGTAACTGCCGTAACCGAGATTGGTTTTTCACCATGCATCAAACCTGTCATTAAGTTGGCACCATAACAACCGAAATCAATGAGAGCACCACCGCCATTCTGTACCGGGTCGGTAAGCCAATTCAGAAATACTTTATCACAACCTATTTCCACAGGACCTCTATGACCATCATGAATAACCACTTTTCTCAATTTCCCGACAAAATTGCTGTCATTCACCAGTTGGAATGATTTCGCAGTGGTAGGATACCAGGACGTTTCATAATCCGTCAACAAGTGAATATTATATTTTTGAGCCAGTTCAGCCATTCGTTCAGCATGGGCAACATTTGTAGCCAAAGGCTTTTCAACCATGACATGAATGCCACGCGGAGCACAGGCCTCGACCACCGCCATGTGTTCGTAAACCGATCCAAATGCCACAACGGCTTCGGGCTTCACCAAGTCTAGCATTTTCCCCAAATCGTTATAAATCAGGTCCGGATTGAAGTTGTATTTTTTAGCCAGACTCAACGCTAACTCTTTGTTTGGTTCGTAAACTCCCGAAAGAATAAAGTCCCCCTTATCTTTACGGCGTAAAATAAAAGCAATATGACCATGTGTCATACCTGCAATAGCCAATCGGATAGGTTGTTTCGACGGAATTGTTTGGGAATTTGTGTCAGGTATCAGGAGTACCAAAACTAAACATAAAAAAATGAGAGTTTTAATTGTTTTCATGCCTATCAAAATTTTTAATCAGGTCTATATAACCAATTTATAAGTATCATTTCTATATTACCCCTGAAAGTCCCGATAGCAATCGCTATCTCTAGGGGCAAATTTAAATTTCATTTACCATCTTTGACCTGTTGTAATTTGGCGCTTAATTCTGAAACAATTTCGGGATTTTGCTGATAAAGATTTACTTGCTCCAGCGGATCATTTTTAATATTATAAAGCTGACCTTTGGGGCCATTTGGTGTTGGTTTTATAAACTTTGGGTCGGTAAAACCACCTGAACCCAATCCATCTATCAACTTCCAATCGCCTTGACGAATGCCAAACATACCGGCTGAAGAATGAAAAATAACAAAATCACGCGCTGAATTTCCTTTCTTTTGTAATAATGGCCAGAAGCTAAAACTGTCTTCCGCTTCGGTTGGTTTGGTTTGATAATGAGTTACATCGGCTAAGGTTGCAAAAATATCGACCAGACTAACCGGGTGATTCACACGTTGAGCCGCAAACTTATTTTTCCAACTGACAATCAACGGTATATGATGTCCACCATTAAACACATCGGCTTTTTGACCCCGACTTCCTTCATTGGAATTATGATTCCATTCGTCGATATCCGGTTGTTTCCATGCAGCACCATTGTCACTCGCGAAAACAATCAGCGTGTTTTCGTAAATTCCCAGTTTTTTTAATTGTGCCACCACCTGACCAACCACATCATCGGTTTGAGTAACAAATTCGCCATACACTCCAGCATGACTTTTTCCTTTAAATTTCGGATCGACCACCCAAGGCGTATGCGGTGAAGTCAATGCCATATATAAAAAGAACGGTTTGGTCTGTTTCGCATGATTTTTAATAAATCCCAATGACTCTTTTGTAATATCCTGTAAGCATCGTTCAACCCGAAAATGTGCTTCCATTTCTCCGGCACGCCACCAAACGCCCCTTCCATAATAAACACCATCATTATCAACCTGAGCTGAATCATAAGCCATTTTTGTATCTTTTTTCCTCAAAGGATATATGTCTGAAATCTGAACAATTTTGTTACCTACCAAATTTCCATTTTTCAGGAACAAATAGGGTGGCATATCCAATGAAGCCGGTAAAATGTAGCTATAATCAAAGCCGTAATTGTTCGGGCCGAAAGTTACTCCTTTTTTGTAATCCACATTGCTGGTTTTGGCATATTGAGTTTCAGGAGTTAAGGGCTGAGTTTGATCTTTCTTTTGCCATTCCACTCCTAAATGCCATTTACCTATAATTGCAGTTGAATATCCTTGTTCTGTTAACATATTTGCAACCGTTCTGCGTCCTTTTTCAATAACCAGTTTTCCATGACCGTTAATAGCACCGGATTTTAAAGGAGACCGAAAACAATACCGACCGGTAAGAATGCCATATCTGCTTGGAGTACTTACTCCTGCACTCGAATAAGCTTGTTGAAAAGAAACTCCCTCCTTTGCCAAAAGATCAATATTGGGAGTTTCTGTTTTGCCGTTTTGATTGAAGAATTTTACATCGCCAAAGCCTAAATCATCGGCTAGAATAAATACAATGTTTGGTTTTGCAGTTTGCGCATTTGCACTCAAACATGTGGCAGATAAACCTATAAAAGACAGAAAAGAGTTTCTGATATTGTTTTTAATTTTTGGCATGTTGATTGTATTTTTATTCTGCATTTGCATTTACTCCGGCTTTTTTAAGTCCTTTTTTACCACCACCTTTATTATTTTCCTGATTTGCTCTTTTTTCAGCAATGGCCGGTGCAGGTGGTAAGGTTTTATCCCAAAACTTAATATTTTGCCAATATTGAGTCTTCCAGATAGTTGGATCTTTACAAACTGTTTGAAACCAGTTTTTAAATAATAGTTTAAGTTCTTCCGTTTTTTGTGGATTTTGTTCTGCAATATTTATCTTTTCCCCACGGTCAGTTTTCAAATTGTGTAAATAAAAGGTATTATCTTCAACTAAATATCGTAACGAAAAATCACCTTTCCGAACCATAAATGCTGCTTCGGCGTAATTTCTATCCTTAACTTCTTTAATATCAAAACTAAGCGTATGTTGAGTCATTGATATCAGATTATCTCTCAACTCTTTATCCGATTTTCCTGTAATCAGAGGAACCAAACTGACACCATCTATTGGTTGATTTTTTGGAAGTTTCACACCGGCCATTTCCATAAAAGTAGGGAAAATATCCATCGAAGAAACAAGTTGATTACACACTTTTCCCTGCTTAATTTTAGTACCGTACCAGATAAACAGAGGCGTGCGGAATCCACCCTGAAAATCCTGACCTTTAAATCCTGCAAATGGACCATTTTTTGGCAGTGGACTCGTTTCATTCCCAATTGCACCGTTATCCGAAAGAAAAACCAACATAGTATTGTCATACTCACCTATTTCTTTCAGTTTGTTCATAACAGCGTTCACCCCTTCGT
>JBBQMQ010000040.1:0-15934 GCA_038329115.1 Bacteroidales bacterium | reverse complement strand
GAATAACGGCCACCTACCCAGTCCCAGAAACCGAACATATTCTCAGTGTCTATACCAAATTTTTCCACTTCTTCCTTGTTAGTGGAAACTGCGACGAAATGCCTTGCTACAGCCTTTTCAGAATGCATTACTTTCAGCGTCCACGCTCTTGCAGCCCGGGCGTTTGTCATTGTCTCCAGGGTAGTAAAGGTTTTGGATGAAATAATAAACAATGTCTCTTCCGGGTTCAGGTCGTGTGTGGCTTCTACGAAGTCGGTCCCATCCTGATTTGATACGAAACGGAATGTTATATCTCTTTTGCTGTAATACTTCAGTGCTTCATAAGCCATTACGGGGCCAAGATCCGAGCCTCCTATGCCTATATTAATTACATTTCTGACAGGCTTATTGCTGTATCCCTGCCATTGTCCATTTCTAACCTTTTCGGAGAAAGCGGCCATCTTGTCGAGAACCGCATGTACTTCCGGCACAACATCCAAACCATCAACCACAATGTGTTCACTCTCCGGAGCCCGCAATGCGATGTGAAGTACAGCCCTGTCTTCAGTAACATTGATCTTTTTGCCCGTAAACATTGCTTCAATATTCTCGCGCAGGCCACATTCCCTGGCAAGGTTTACAAGAAGACGAATCGTTTCATCGGTGATACGGTTCTTTGAATAATCCAGATAAAACCCTTCCTCTTCTATCATAAAACGCTCGCCGCGCTGAGGATCATCAGCAAAAAGAGAACGAAGATTCATCTTGCATATCTTCAGATAATGTTCCTCAAGAGCTTTCCATGAGGGCTGTTCGGTCAATTTTTGCTTCTTATGTGTTTCTTTCGATGCTGTCATTGTTCTTTTTGCTTGGTTTATCTATTCCGGTTTGTGTTTGTATGTCCATATTATACTTTGGAACGTGTATCAGAGAATTATTTTTCATCTTTAAGTTTATCATGTTCTGATTCAAAAATTTAAATTTTTGAGCATGTGTATCCATGGTGCTAAATTACTATGTAGCAAATGTGAATATATTACATAACTTTTGAAATAAGTTACATCATTCATATATTCATAATTCAATTCCTGTTTCCATCATAGTGGTCTTGATGTTTATTTCGGCGGGGAATTTATAGAGCGGAAAGAATAGCAGTAGCGGCTGAAAGTCCGATTATTCAAGTCGTTTTAACGTTATCAAACCTTTTCTCCTAATTCCTTTTTCCGTAGTCGCAATGCATTAGCAATAACTGAAACTGAACTGAAGCTCATGACAGCGGCGGCAATCATGGGACTGAGCAAGATTCCGAAGAAAGGGAATAAAATTCCAGCTGCAATCGGCACACCAATAGAATTGTAGACAAAGGCGAAGAAAAGGTTTTGCTTTATATTCCGCATTACTGTAGAACTCAGTTCCCTTGCCCGAACAATTCCATTCAAATCGCCTTTTACAAGCGTAATTTTTGCGCTTTGCATGGCAATGTCGGTTCCTGTACCCATTGCAATTCCAACATTTGCCTGTGCAAGTGCAGGAGCATCATTTATTCCGTCGCCTGCCATGGCAACGATGTGTCCTTGTTCCTGGAGTTCTTTGATTTTTTTATATTTATCGTCTGGAAGGCAATCTGCCACAAAACCATCAAGGTGCAGTTCACCGGAAACGGCTTTGGCTGTAAACTTATTATCGCCGGTAAGCATGTGAACTTTTATTCCTAGCTTTTGCAAAGCTTGAATTGCCGAAGCAGAGGTGTCTTTAATTTTGTCGGCAACACTGACAATGCCTTCCACTTTATTACCCAGTATTAAATACATCACAGTTTGTCCGGTTTGCTGCCATTCTTCAACCAGTTTCTTATTTGCATCGTCAACCGAAGCGTTGAAATCTTCCATTAGTCGTTGGTTACCCAAGCCAATTTTTTGTTTTTTATAATCGGCTTTTACGCCTTTTCCTGTAACCGATTCAAAATTAAAGAGTTTTTCCAATTTTATATTTTTTGCTTTAGCTCCTTCCACAATAGCATCGGCTATTGGGTGTTCGCTATTTGCATCTATGGTCGCTGCAAGCATAAGAATTTCATCATCACTTAATTTTCCAAACGATTTAAAGCCTTTGAGACTTGGCTTTCCTTCGGTTATGGTACCTGTTTTGTCGATAATCAGCGTGTCGACTTTTGTCATCTGTTCAATGGCGCTGGCATCCTTCACCAATACACCCAACTGAGCGCCGCGACCAGTCCCGACCATGATAGACATTGGTGTGGCTAATCCTAAAGCGCACGGGCAGGCGATAATCAAAACGGATACTGCATTCACAAAAGCATACATTAAGGCAGGGGCCGGCCCCCAGACTGCCCACACAGCAAATGTTATCAGGGAAATTAAAACAATAATCTGCACAAAGTATTTTGCAACTTTATCGACCAAACTTTGAATTGGTGCTCTTGAACGGCTTGCTACATTCACCATTTCAATGATTTGGGAAAGCAGGGTATCGGAGCCTATCTTAACAGCTTTCATTTCAAAAGTGGTTTTTCCGTTTATGGTGCCGCTGGTCACTTTATCATCTTTCGATTTTTCTGAAGGAATAGGCTCTCCTGTGATCATGCTTTCATCTACAATGGCAGTACCTTCGGTAATAATCCCATCAACCGGAATTTTTTCACCTGGTTTTACTTTAAGTATATCGTCAACCTGTACTTCTTCGAGAGGAATTTCTTCTTCTTTTCCGTTACGAATTACCCTGGCAACAGGCGGTACAAGACCCAATAATGCTTTAATTGCCGAATTGGTTTTGCCGTGCGCACGGAGTTCCAGTACCTGACCCAATAAAACAAGGGTAAGAACCACAGCTGCAGCTTCGAAGTACAAATGAAGATTCCCATGTACATCCCTGAATTGTTGAGGAAATATCTCAGGAAATAAGAGCCCGATGACACTGAAAATATAAGCAGTGCAGACCCCTATAGAAATTAATGTCCACATATTAGGTGACCAGCGGCGTACTGAATTCCAACCACGTTTAAAAAAATCCCAGCCGGAATAGAAGACTACCGGTGTAGCCAGTGCAAACTGAATCCAGTTCCAAACAGTATGTGATGCGATAGACTGGAGTTTAATAAAAGGAATCAAATCTGACATGGAAATGATAAATACCGGAATACTGAATGCCAATGCAACATAGAACTTCGTAAGCATTTTGTGATATGCATTATCATCTTCGCTGCTTTCAGATCCCATTTCGCGTACCAGAGTCATGCCACATTTCGGGCAATTGCCCGGGTGATCCTGTTTTACTTCGGGATGCATGGGGCAGGTATAAATAGTAGGATTTACCTTATCAGTTTCTTTCTTTTCCGAAGTTGCAGCAACTTTATGTCCCTCTTTTGAGGCATCTTCCTCTGCCAGTTCGGTCTGCTTTGAATCTATTTTTGGCTCCTCTTCAACAGTCTTATCCTTTTTTAAGTCGTCTTTCTTCGAAGATTCTTCCTCTGGATTCTCTTTTTCAGAAGGCATAGCATCCTTACTTTCCCCTGCCGGAACTTTATCATTTGCTTTATCTACTTTTGAAACATCAGTATCAGCTTTGTTCGTATTAATTGTAATTTTAGGTTCCTCATCGTCCGGACCAGTATTGATATTGATGATGATTTCAGCCATGTTGTTTTTATATTTATTTTTTCACTACCAGGTCCATTCCACATTTTGGACATTTACCCGCTTTGTCACTTGTAACATCTGCGTGCATTGGGCAAACATAGTTGCCACTTGCTACTTCCGCTTGCAAATTAATATTTTTCATAATTTATTTTTTTTATTTTTTATTAGCCACAAAACTAAAACAACCAAAACTATTAGAATAACAACTATGAAAATTGAATTCCAACCTATTCCCCAATTCATTGAATTCCAATCGTGTTGACCATATCCGTTCATCATTGTAAACCTCCTTTACTTTTTTTAATTCTATCCTTCAATTTGATTGTATGCAAAGATCACTGAATATATATTTGGAACCATTACATAATTTTTGAAATAAGTTATATGATTCACACATTAATAGTTGAAATTTACAGGGATAGCGTTTCGGCATGTATAAAATACAAGTGAAGTTACAGATCAAATGAGCTAACGGACAATGATTTGTAGTAGCACAACATGTGCTTCACTTAATGTCCATTGTCCTTTATTTAACGCAATTTATAACCCATTGTGCAAGAGTTGGAGGACATATTCTGATTATAATAAAGCAGGTGGAAGTGCGAACATCAAAATATATTTCTTCAACTTCGTTTGGCAAATCCCATTCGAGCAAGTGCAGAGCAAATTCTTGAGCAAATGAGTACAAAATCCAACCTCTTTGAATTTTGTTGATTGCAGCAAGGAGTATTTAAAAAACTTGTTTGAGCTATGTCGAGTGAAGTCGAAATTCTTGTAAAGAATCCCGAGTCGCCAAAAATCTCTGCACCACGTACCTCATGGCTTGCACGATTATTTTGTTAGCTTCCGCACAATAAAACCTTCTGTTGTTTTTTCTGAATAAAATAAAATCGGTTAAGTATACAACTTTTAAATCAAAGATCAACTGAAATTTCTTTCAGTTGGTCTTTTTTCTTTTTAAAACTATATATGCAAAACGAATTTATCAGAACCTCATTTTCGGTAAAATGAAATCACAATATATAGTTGGAATTCATAAAAAGCAAATATAGTTGTTTGAATTATAGTACCTTTGTTGCCTTGTTGAATAATCACGATTCCAAACAGCTAAAAATCATTAAGAGAAGAGATTGATTTTTTTTAAACTATTTAAGTTTGTGCATGTTTAAATTTAAATGCATGTATTAGCAGCTATTGTATTTCAATCAAAAAATGGCACAAAACATAGAAAATATTGAACTTGCTTTTCTGACCATCGATGATTATCAGGAATTAAAACAGGCCATGATTGTTGCTTATCATGCTATTCCTAATCCGTATTGGGAAGAGCATCAAATTCAAACATTGCTGAATAAATTCCCTGAAGGGCAAATTGTGATTAAAGCCGATGGACACATCGCCGGTTGTGCTTTGTCGATTATTGTTGATCATGAACAGTTGGAAGGATTACATACATACAAAAGCATCACCGGAAACTATACTTTTGAGACACACTCTCATACCGGCGACACGTTGTATGGAATTGATGTGTTTATCAAACCTGAATTCAGGGGTCTTCGGTTAGGTCGACGGTTGTACGATTATCGGAAAGAACTTTGTGAAAAATTGAATTTAAAAGGAATTCAATTCGGAGGCAGAATTCCTAATTATCACACCTACGAGTCTACTTTGAGTCCAAAACAATATATTGAGAAAGTAAAATCGAGAGAAATTCCGGATTCGGTATTAAATTTTCAATTGTCCAATGATTTTTATCCCGTAAAAATACTGAAAGGTTATCTGGAAGGAGACAGAGCATCAAGTGAATATGCCGTTTTATTAAAATGGGACAATATTTACTACGAAAAGCCATCGAAAGAGGCCAAAGAAATAAAAAAAATTGTTCGTTTAGGTTTAGTTCAGTGGCAAATGCGACCATATAAGAATATCAAAGAGCTGATGCAACAGGCTGAATACTTTGTGGATACATTGAGTGAATATCATAGTGACTTTGCCTTGTTTCCCGAGTTTTTCAATGCACCTTTGATGGCTGAATTCAATCAGTTGGGCGAAGCTGACTCCATAAGAAAGTTAGCAGAATATACTTCTGAAATAATCAGGGAATTTTCTAAATTATCCATATCGTACAATATAAATATCATTACAGGGAGCATGCCTGAGTTGGTTGGCGACTCACTTTACAATGTCGGCTATCTTTGTCGTCGGAATGGCTCGGTAGCACGATACGAAAAACTGCATATAACGCCTGACGAGCAAAAAGCATGGGGAATGAAAGGTGGAAATGTATTGCAGACATTCGATACTGATTGCGGAAAAATTGGCGTTTTAATTTGTTATGATGTGGAATTTCCGGAACTAAGCAGATTATTGGCCGATGAAGGAATGGACATTCTGTTTGTTCCATTTTTAACGGACACACAAAATGGCTATTCGAGAGTTCGGTATTGTGCCCAGGCACGGGCTATTGAAAACGAATGTTATGTTGCCATTGCAGGCAGTGTTGGGAATTTACCTAAAGTTCACAATATGGACATTCAATATGCACAATCAATGGTATTTACACCTTGCGATTTCGCCTTCCCAACAACCGGCATAAAATCCGAGGCAACCCCAAACACTGAAATGATATTAATTTCTGATGTTGATTTGGATTTAATAAGAGAACTTCACAGTTTCGGAACAGTAAAAAATCTGAAAGAAAGAAGACTTGACCTGTATGAAGTAAGGAAACTTGATACTTCAAATCCTGATTAATGAATCGAAATATTTTAGAGCATTTAATAAATTAAAAGAATATGACCAATTTAAATCCAAAAGCTGAAAAAAAGAGAGAACATCCCATCGAAAAAATAAGTTTACATCCCCGAAACAAACATCGGGAACGTTATGATTTTGAATTGCTTATCAGCAATAGTCCGGAACTCAAAAAGTACGTAAAATTGAATGAATACGGCGACGAATCAATAGATTTTGCTAATCCGAAAGCCGTAAAATGGTTGAATAAAGCGTTACTGAAACAATATTATTCAGTTGAATACTGGGATATTCCGTCAGGTTATTTGTGTCCTCCTATTCCCGGAAGAGCCGATTATATTCACCATATTGCCGATTTGCTGGGTTCTTCAAACAATGGAAAAATTCCTAGAGGTTATGAGGTTAAATGCATGGATATTGGTATTGGTGCAAGTTGTGTGTATCCGATTATTGCCAATAAAGAATACGGTTGGTCGTTTATTGGTTCGGATATTGATAAAATTGCATTGGAATCTGCCCGAAAAATTATTCATAACAATGCTTTTCTGAAACGGAATATAGAACTTCGTTTTCAGGAAAATTCAAATGATATTTTTCACGGGGTAATGTTACGAAATGAGCCAATCGATTTTACAATTTGTAATCCTCCATTCCATACTTCCATGGAAGAAGCCCAAAAAGGAACACTCCGAAAATTGAGTAGTCTGAATTCAAAAAAAGTAACAACTCCAACACTTAACTTTGGAGGGCAAAGCAATGAATTATGGTGTGATGGTGGCGAAGAACGATTTGTCCGCAGTATGATCAGACAAAGTAAACAATTCGCATCAAACTGTTTCTGGTTTTCAACTGTTATTTCAAAACAATCCCATTTAGATGGAATTTATGAAGCTTTGAAACATGTAAATGCTATTGAAGTAAAAACCATTCCTATGGCTCAGGGAACAAAAGTGAGTCGTATCGTGGCATGGACATTTCTGAATCAGGCACAACAGAAAAAATGGATTGAAACAAGGTGGAATGTGCTTTAAATTTCAAATTTGCTTAGAAACTGTTTAAAAATAAACGTTAATATATCAATGTCGTTTAGTTAAGACCTCCCCAGCCCTCTCCCGAGGAGGGAGCTAAATTACTATCGACTACATATATTTTCAGTAAAATATTTAGATAAATCAGTACATATTCAAGTCCCTCTCCTCGGGAGAAGGATTTAGGGAGAGGTCGTATTCCTTAACTTAACGACATTGGTTAATATATTATTTGGTTTGGTTTTCAGCTAATTATATGTTTCTGGTTTTTCAAAACCGGAACTATCTAAGATTTATTTTTAAAAAGTTACTTAATTTATTAATCTTAAAACACGTTTATTAAAAATTTGAAACAATGCCAATAACTGTAATAAGAAAAAAATATGTTTTTTATCCTGATCCAACAAGGGTTTTAGCCCGGTTTTTGCAAGTTAGCGATGTAAGATCCGCTGATATAATCAGGAAAGTACTGGAAATGCCGGAAAAAGAAGTGAAAACTGCTATGAACCAGATTTTACGAAGTTATTCCAGACGCCACAGGAATATTTCAAGAATATTCGATAAGCATTTTAAAAGGCTTGCCCCCATATTTGACAAGATTGAAATAAATGAAAATGATCTGAGTTCATCACAGAAAGCATTGATAGGATCTTACTTCACTATGGAATATTCCATAGAATCCGCAGCCTTTTTTAATCCTTCCATTATTGAAGATCCTGATCAATCCGAACTTCGAAACAATGAAAAAAGAGTTATTTTTAGTTTCCGTGCCACAGGCGAAGGTCATATTTCCTCCATTGTTTTCCGCTCCGGGGTGCTTGATAAGAATAACAACCTGACAGTTGAACCTGTTGGTAAAATGATTGCCGAAGCGGATGTAATAAAAAGACATATCTACAACAAAAAAAGTTTCCAGGAGAAACTAGCTGAATTACAGAAAAAAAGCCGTATGATGGTTCCTGTCGAAATAGACAAGCCTATTGTAAAACAAGAACAGGCCAATATTGTATCACCGGTTATAATTGAGAAGCCGGAAGTTAAAAAACAAAATAAAGAGATAATTACCTCATCAGCATTCATTTTAGATAAACTTGATGATAGATTTACCTATGGTGAGTTAATGAGAACTCTTGCCATTGTAAAAAAAGAATTAAAGTTAACGGAAGGTCAAACAAAAGTAATTAATCAAATGATGTGGCTTGCCTCATCACATTATGAGATTAATTTTTCAATTGATTCGGCTATTTCCGAAAGAGTCATTTTTCCTATATCGGCAACCGAACAAAAGGGTATTGAAGATGCACGTTTTGTGAAATTCACGGACGATAATGGCGAAATTACTTATTACGCCACTTACACAGCATATGATGGACTGGCTACAATGCCAAAATTGATAAGTACGAAGGATTTTTATGACTTCAAAATACTGCCAATAAATGGTGAAATTGCCCAAAACAAAGGAATGGCACTTTTTCCACGGAAAATAAATGGTAAATATGCCATGTTATGCCGGATTGATGGAGTTAATAATTATATCGCATATTCCGATAGTATCAATATCTGGCATGAAGCTGTAATTATTCAGAGGCCTAAATATCCATGGGAATTGGTGCAAATAGGCAATTCAGGATCTCCAATTGAAACAGAAGATGGTTGGTTGGTTATTACGCATGCAGTAGGTTCAATGAGAGAATATACTTTGGGGGCTTCATTGTACGAACTGGAAAATCCTGAAAAAGAAATAGGTAGATTAATTAATCCATTGATGGTGCCAAATGAAGTTGAAAGAGAAGGTTATGTACCGAATGTGATTTATTCGTGCGGGTCAATAGTTCATAATAATTCGCTGATAATACCGTACGCCATGTCGGATTATGCATCCTCTTATGCAACTGTTAATCTTAAAGAACTTCTGAAAGTGCTTAAAAATTCAGGCACCGGCTCAAAATAATTTGATATTGATCTATTATTCAATAAATTCTAAATCAATTTATTATGAAATTCTTTACAACAGATCAAATCGGTCAACTTGACAAATATACAATTGAACATGAGCCAATTGCATCCATTGATTTAATGGAACGTGCTGCTGAAGCACTTTATTGGGAATTTATCGGTAATTTCCCTTACCAGCAACCTGTTTGTATTTTTGCCGGACCGGGAAATAACGGTGGTGATGCACTGGCTCTGTCACGAAAATTATTGAATTCCGGATTTGAAGTTTCAACAATTTTAATCTCGGCTGGTTCCCTTTCAGCAGATTGCGAAGCGAACAGAAAACGGTTATCGGTCGAATTTCCAACTGCATTCATTGAACTTCAGGATAAATTCATTGCCCAGGAAATCACCGAAGAAACCATCATTATTGACGGACTTTTCGGGTCAGGATTAAGCCGACCACTTACAGGAATTTTTGCTGAAACGGCGAAATGGATAAATAAAACTGAAAATCAGGTGGTTTCTATCGATATTCCTTCAGGGCTTCAAGGGGAAGAAAATAACCTGACAGAAGATTCATGCATTGTAAAAGCTGATTTAACCCTCAGTTTACAATTTCCAAAACTTGCTTTCTTTTTACCGGAAAATGAAAGATTCACAGGTAAATGGCAAGTTATTGATATCGGGATACTTCCCGAAGCAATTCAGAGAAATACCAGTAACTTATTTTATCTGGAACAAAAAGATATTGTTTCAGCATTAAAAAACCGATCAAAATTCTCGCATAAAGGAACATTTGGACATGCTCTGATTGTGGCCGGAAGCAAAGGTATGGCAGGATCTTCAGTTTTGTCGTCAAAAGCAGCGTTGAGAACGGGAACAGGATTAGTAACTGTTCACGGATCGGAAAGCAACCGGATAATTGCGCAAACTGCAGTTCCTGAAGTGATTTTTCAATCCGATATTCAGGCAGATTTTATTTCAGAAATTCCAAATCATGAAAAATTTGATGCAATTGCCATTGGCCCCGGAATTGGTACAAGTTCTGAAACATCTGAAATGTTGAGAATTTTATTATCCGACTTAAAAAAGCCATGTATTTTAGATGCTGATGCGTTGAATATTATTAGTCAGAATACT
Organism: Bacteroidales bacterium; assembly: GCA_038329115.1. Lineage (GTDB taxonomy): Bacteria > Bacteroidota > Bacteroidia > Bacteroidales > Paludibacteraceae > Paludibacter. The sequence goes on along the minus strand of JBBQMQ010000040.1, from coordinate 5,439 downwards.
GATTTATTGGAACTTATTCCTGAAAATAGTATATTAACACCCCATCCTAAAGAGTTTGAGCGGATTTTTGGGGAAAGCAAAAATTCGTACCACCGAATGATAAAAGCGCAGGAAGCCGCACTTCGTTATAAAATTTTCATCATTTTGAAAGGAGCTTACACACTTATTGTCACTCCTGATGGACGATTTTATTTCAATAGTACCGGAAATTCCGGCATGGCAACAGCTGGGTCAGGTGATGTTCTCACCGGCATCTTAGCAGCACTGCTGGCGCAAGGCTATAAACCGGAAGAAGCTGCCAAACTGGGCGTATTTCTTCACGGACGAGCCGGTGATTTGGCATTAGAAAATGAATCGAAAGAATCGCTGATAGCCAGTGACATTATTGCCAGCCTGGGAAAATCATTCAAATCTTTGAAAGATTAAACCAACTGCTATTTTCCTCATAATCTTCAACAACCATCGTGTTTTGTTTGTACGAAAAAGTTCCCATCAGATTAGCAATTTCCTGTCGAAGCATGGAGACCGCACCTTCAATTAAATCGGCTCTGAATCCGTTTTCACCCATTTTTATAACCAAATCAAATGAAACAATTCTGCTTATTACTTTTCCCAATTCAACAAGTTTTCGTTGAGGCATTTGAAAATCAATATCAAAATTCAACAGACTTTTCAGGTATTCAACTGCTCTCACGGTCAAAGGATGAGTTTTAAGAAACTCCCAAACATTAGTTTCTTTGACGTTTTTCATGAATTTTATCAGCGATTCCGAAATTTGAGCGTAAAGAATATCGTTTGCCCCTTCAAAAATCTGAAACGGACGGCTGTCAACAATCGCTCTACCGGCAATATGATTCAGTTTATAGGCTTTAGCTCCCACCAATTGAACCAGGGTTTGTGCCGATTCCTGCATTAAATCCGAGCTTACTGTTTTGATTATATTCGCCTCAAAACCAAGCGACATCAAATCGTTGTGAATGTCGGCCAACTCGCTGCTTTTTGTACAAAGTGCCGAACAAACCGTATAGTTTGATTGCAAACGTGCCAAATGCTGTTGAACCTGATCATATTGAAATAAGCTTTTGCCTCCAACCAACCGTTTTTGACAATGTTCAATCGCCTCATCAAGTAACCGGTGAATAAATCCATGCGCCATACCCGGAAATTGCATCCGACTACGGTGTAAAAGATCCAGCAACATTTGAACGCCGGTAGTTTTTGGTTGTAGCCGTTGTAATTTGGGTATTTTTACATCCAGAATATTGCGGCCATAAGGTATTTGATAAAGGCCTAAGTTTTCAAAATACTCATCCACTTTGATTTTTTGGTTTGGCGCATTATTTTCGCAAACAAAAAGATCAACATCGCGCTGTAGCCCTCCATCCTGATTTTGTTTTCGCGCTGTAAGTACCCAAAAATCTGCCTGACCGGTAAGTCCTGCCCAGTGTTTGGTTCCTTTAATGTGGTAATTGTCAAATTCTTCTACGTACGATGTTTGCATATTCAATGCATCGCTTCCATATCCGGGCTCTGTAATCATTAAACCACCCATACTCTGGTGATTAATAAAACGGTCAAAAACATTGGATTTTACATCTTCGCTGCCATATTTTGCAACAGGTTGGAGAAAAAGAGCACTGTTAATTCCCAAAGTTAACGACAACGATAAAGATTCGTATCCTGCAGCTGATAAAAGTGTCAGATTTTCCTGAACACTCCCGCCACGTCCGTCAAATTCTTTAGGTATGCATAGTGACATGGGATTAGTCGACATTATTTTTTGCCAAACTGCTTGTGGCAATCCGCGGTTTATACTTAACTGATCAATGTCATTTTCTTCGTGAAATACAGTTTTAAGGGTTGATTTAAATTTATTTATAAACTTTTCGAATGAAATTTGCTGTTTATTTTCGAGTACCGGAACTTGAATGTCTGATATATTTAAATAGGTTTTTTGCATTATATTCTCATTATCATTATATTACTAAAATTATATTTTAATCTTGGACGTAAAACAAAATCAACTCCTTAAAGTTCCCTGTTTTATGAGTTAGCCTTTTTATTTATTCTATTTTGCCAATAAAAGTCCAAATCTAAATCAACAAAAAATAAAATAAACTAATATTTATCAAATTTTAATCAAAAACAGCTTTCATCACAACAAAAATAGCTTCTTTTGCGTTCAATTAATAGCCCTATTAAACAACCTTATTAAATATGGAAGTTAAGAACAATCCATCCATGGAATCAATTATTTTAGAAACAGCCGAAAAACTATTTCTCGAAAAAGGTTTTGCCATGACTTCAACGACTGAAATAGCCAAGGAATCTGGTTGTAATCAAGCACTTGTTCATTATTATTTCAGAACCAAAGACAATTTATTTAACACCATTTTCGAGCAGAAATTTAAAACATTCTTTCAGAAAATATTTGATATGAAAGATATGGAGGAGATGAAATTCACAGATAAATTAAAATTTATTATCGAATCACATTTTGATTTACTCAAAAACAACCCCAAAATGCCTTCACTCATTTTGAACGAATTATCCAGAAAACCTGAGCAAATAAGCATTATTAAAGATAAATTACAATCAATCCCTGAGAAATTATTTGCACTATTGAATGACGAATTACAAGCCGAAATCGCAAAAGGTAAAATTCGTGAAATCAGTCTGATAGATTTAATTGTGACTATGGTAACTATGAATGTAGCCATGTTTATTATGATGCCAATAGTAGAAAACATTTTTTTATTAAATGAAAATCAAAAAGAATTTATGCTTCAACATAGAAGAACGGAAAATGTGGATTTTATTTTAAAAAGTTTAAGACCATGAACCACTAACCGCTAGAAAAACATAAATTAGTATTCTCTTTAAAATTATATATTTATGATTATGAATAAACTAAAAAGAGCTTTCAATAGAAAAAGTAACTTAGTTTCCTGCAATTTATCCCTATTTAATCGGGGGTGGCTAGGGGTTATTTTAGTATTGTTTTTTCCATTTTCCTTATTTGCCCAAAGCCTGAACATTGATAGCTGTCAGGCAAAAGCCGCCCAAAATTATCCGCAAGTAAAACAATTCGGATTGATTGAAAAGACAAACGAATACAATATTTCGAATGCCAACAAAGGCTATTTGCCACAATTGACGCTGAATGCAAGAGCTACTTATCAATCGGAAGTAACACAGATTCCTGCTAGTTTAGGAACAGTAATATCTCAAATTTCCGGCAAACCATTTTCCTTTCCGTCATTAGGACAGGATCAATATCAGGCCGTTTTGGAAGCAAACCAAATTATCTGGGATGGCGGTATAATTAAGGCGCAAAAGAAAGGCATTCAAGCTTCAACGGAAACTGAAAAACAAAAACTTGCCGTCGATTTATATGCGTTGAAAGACCGTGTAAACCAAGTTTTTTTCGGCATTTTGCTAATAAACGAGCAGCTGGTTCAAAATGATATCCTGCAAAAAGATTTTCAAACCAATTACGACAGAGTAAAATCGTATAAACAAAATGGAGTTGCCAATCAATCAGACATTGACGCCATAAAAGTGGAAATTTTAAATGCTCAACAACAGGCTATTGCATTAAAAAGTATGCGAAAATCATATATCCAGATTTTGTCAGGAATCACCGGAATTCCGGTTGATGAAAAAACAATTTTGGAAAAACCGGTTTTACCGAAAGCCGATTTGAAACTTGAAAATCACCGTCCGGAGCTCAGTTTATTTGATGCTCAAACCAAATTATACGATACTCAGAAAGATGCTGTTTTTGCCGGAAATCTTCCAAAACTCGGATTTTACGCTCAGGGTGGCATTGGAAAACCGGGTTTGAATATGCTTTCCAATGCAGTTTCGCCCTTTTATATTGGTGGTTTGCGGTTGTCGTGGAATTTGAGCGGATTTTATTCGTTGAAAAATAATATTGTAAAAATAGAGCTGAATAAAAAATCAGTTGATGTTCAGAAAGAAACTTTTCTATTCAATAATAACCTGATCAATCAGCAACAACAAAATGAAATTGAAAGATTGAAAGAACAATTGAAAACTGATGATGAAATTATCAGTTTGCGGAATAATATCAAAAAATCGGCTGAAGTGAAAGTTCAGAACGGGACGTTGTCCGTCACCGATTTGCTTCGCGAAATCAATTCGGAGAGTCAGTCAAAAAGGAGCAAATCTCTTCACGAAATTCAACTTTATATAGCCGTTTATCAACAACTTAACACCACAAATAATTAATGACCCCAAACCCCTAAAGGGGCTTAAAACCAAAAAATAATATGAGAACAACATTTAAAATCAGTTCATTGAAATACAATGTAATATTGGGAGTTGCACTTTTAGCCGGCTTTAGCTCATGCAAAAAATCAGATGGCAAGTATGATGCTGCAGGGACTTTTGAATCCACAGAAGTAATTGTTTCTGCAGAAGGAAGCGGAAAAATTCTGAGCTTTGATGTAGAGGAAGGGCAAGTGCTTACTGCGAACCAATTGGTTGGAAGTATTGACAGCGTTCAACTTTATTTGCGAAAAAAACAATTGCTCACTGCTGGAAAATCAATGTTGGTGCGTCGTCCGGATGTTCAGAAACAAATTGCAGCAATCGAACAGCAAATTGTTACTGCTAAAAATGAAAAGAAACGGATTGAGAATTTATTGAAAGCCAATGCCGCCAATCAAAAACAACTTGACGATATTGTGGCACAAATAGAGGTTCTTCAAAAACAACTCGATGCTCAAAAAACAACATTAGTTACAACAAATCAGGGGATTACAGAAGATAATGAAGGTATAAAACTGCAAGTGGCTCAAATTGAAGATCAACTTAAAAAATGCAGAATTACAAGTCCTATAAAAGGAACTGTTCTACTTAAATATGCCGAAACCGGTGAACTTACAGCACCCGGAAAAGCACTATTTAAAATTGCTGATATAGATAATATGATATTACGGGCTTATATAACTTCTAATCAATTGAGTCAACTAAAAATCGGACAAAAAGTAAAAGTATCATCGGATTTTGGGGCTGACAAATCAAAGGAATATGAAGGTACTGTTACGTGGATTTCAAGCAAATCGGAGTTCACACCTAAAACCATTGAAACACGAGACGAACGTGCCAATCTGGTTTATGCCGTAAAAATCAACGTGAAAAACGATGGTTATTTGAAAATCGGAATGTACGGAAATGTAAAATTTTAAAAGAACCCCCGACCCCTAAAGGGGAGGTAAGAGTGGGGACTTTAAGACAAGTTTTGTAATATAAAATGCTTTTGAAATTATCTTTTTGGTATAGGCGCTTAGAGCGCACTAATTTTATATTATTTGCCTCCTGCTTTAGCTGGAGGTTAATAGGATTAAATGTTTAAGGCTTTAGCCAAATTATATTTGATTGACAAGAACTTACAGCTATAAATATTTTTGG
>JBBQMQ010000039.1:0-16004 GCA_038329115.1 Bacteroidales bacterium | reverse complement strand
CCCTTCGTCAACCGACAAAACAGCAGCCGAAAACACATTCAGTCTTTTTGATTTGTAATTAAAACGGCTTAAATACTTATCCGGTGCTGGTAGAATAGTACCATGAACTGCATTATAAGGCAAATAAATTAATTTGGGTTTGCCTTTATTTTTCTCAATATATTCAATAGCTTCCCGTGTACAACCATCGGGCAACCATTCCGGTGAAGGTGCTAAATGTTCTCTGTTACGGAAAATAATATCCGAATTGTAATATAAAGTAGCGGCTTTGTTGAAGCCATAGAAAAAGTCAAAACCTCTGTCTAATGGATGATGACCCTGCGCTGGTGTGAGGAATTCTCCGGTAGGATTTCCATTGTGCCATTTTCCAAAAGCAGCTGTCATATATCCGGCTTCTTTTAACGCCTGAGGCATTAATTTGATGTTTTCAGGAATTCCCATTTCGCCTTCACCCAACAGATAAATACCGTATCGCTCCGGATAAGATGCTGTCAAAATTCCTGCACGCGATGGCGAACTAACATTACTCGTTACATAGGCATTGGTAAACCGAACCCCTTCGTTGCAAAAGCGGCTGAGATTGAGGGTTGAATTATGGGCAGCTTCATAAGCTTCTTCGGTTGTATAATCGGGCTTAATCTGATGAATAAAATCTTGATTTAATTCGGCTTTTGAGAAATCATTCAGATTACTTCCCAAATCGCCCCAACCAAAATCGTCAATTAACACAAACACGATATTAGGTTGTTTGCCAGCTGCTTCGGCCATTGAAGGTGTAAGTGCCAGAACTGAAGTTGAAATTAAACCACTTAAAAGCCGTTGTTTTTTTATGTACATCATTCTTCCCTTTTTTTTTAAAATAAGCATTTTTTACAATTTTCTTGCCATTACGCCATCGTAATGAATTGAATGATACTGTTTCAACCATTTCAATAAATCTTGTTTTAGTTCATTTGCTTTGGCTTCATATTTTGGTCTGTCAGGATTATTTCCCAACAAATTATTCATTTCATACGGGTCTTTCCCCAAATCATAAAGCACATCAATAGTTTTAGAATCAGCATTGTACGGGATAAACATTTTCCAATTATTTTTTACAATCATATAATTGGGCTCTTCACCTTTCATGTGGAAATTCCACTCCGTTACCACATAATCAAATTTATCTGTTTTTGTTCCTTCAATAAGCGGACGAAGTGATGAACCGTCGTTTTTCTGATCTTTTAATCCTAAATAATCAAGAATAGTTGCAGCCAAATTCATGGTGGATACCGTATTGTCCACTTTTACACCGGCTTTAATTTTACCCGGAAAACGAATAATCATAGGCACACGAGCAGATTCCTCCAAAAACACATTCTTCTCGCACATACCGTGCGAACCTAACATTTCACCATGATCGGAAGTAAATATCACCAGAGTATTTTTATCCATTCCCGTTTTTTTCAACGTTGCAAGAATTTCACCTACTTTGGCATCAATTTCGGTAATCAGCGCAAAATAATCGGACATCATGTACTTGATTTTCGTTGAATCGCTGTATTCCATTTTTGTTTTTCTTCCGTTTGCATTCAGGTACGGACTGTTTTTCATGTCATCGTTGATGGAAGGAGAAACAGGCATCTCATTCACCGGATACATGCCGGAATAAGGTTTTGTTGGCAACATGGGTGCATGCGGAAATCCAAATGAACAGGTGATTGAGAAGGGTTTACCAGAATTTTTTGCTCTTTTAATTGCTTCAACAACCTGATCTCCCTGATAGGAAGTCATGGTAAATTTCAGTGGTATCAGTAATTCACCGTGATAATCAGGCTGACCACTTTTAACCGCTTTAGGCATAGCCTCTGAATAATCACCGTCCTCATTATACGCTGCATCCATTGGATTTGGCCTGTAGGGTTGTTTGAAATCATTATTCAGTCTTTCCCCTTTTCCGGGTTTTTGTTTTTCGAGAACGCCTTCTAAAAAGCTTTTATAATTAGTATTATCGGTAAATTTTGAATAACAATCCTTTGGTTTCAATGGCGTATGCCATTTACCATGATATTCGGCATAATAGCCATTCTCCACCAATATTTCATCATACGTTTTCACCGGAAGGGTTGAATTTTTATCAAATGCATTGGTATAAACACCATGATTTTCAACCGTACAACCGGTGAGCAATGAACCTCTGGCAGGTGCAGAAACGGCACATTGCGTATAAGCACGTTGAAAAATTACGCCTTCTTTGGCTAATTTATCCAGATTTGGGGTTTTCAGAAATGGATATTTACCAACAATTCCCAACGCATCAAATCGTTGCTGGTCGGTCATGATGAAAAGGACATTCGGTTTTTGTTGTGCCAACAAGGGCATAGCAGCTAGTAAACTGAGTGCCGATAATTTCAATTTTTGGGATGTTTTCATGATATCTTTTTATATTCTAGTTTTTTTTGCCGGGTTTTTAATCATTTCTTGTTTGCCTGAATCCGAAATTGTTTTTTCAAAGTCAGAGAAATAATTCATTAGTTTTAGTTTCACTGATTCAAATTCAGGTGATTTAAAGCGATTTATCACTTCGTTTTTATCTGTTTTTCGCTCGAAAAGCATATTTCCAAAGCTCCGGTAATCGCGGTTGGCAGCCACAACTGTAGGGTCAAGCCAAATACCTAGCTTGTAATCTTTCGTAACAACAGTTGCCTGACTCCAGTTTTCGGAAACGATATATTTACGATCTGTGGGTTGCTTTTTAATCAATGTTTTGGCTAGCGAAATGCCTTGTAGTTTGTATTCAGATTTGGGTCGTTGACTGCCGGTTAATTCCATCAATGTCGGGTATAAATCAATTAAACCAACCAAATCTTCATTTTTATACCCGGCAGGGAATTTTTTTTTCCAAAAAAACATCATCGGCACACGCAGAGTTTCTTCATACACATTATGCCCCATGGCAGCTTTTTCAATCATTCCATGCCCGCCCACAAAGTCGCCATGATCGGAAGTATAAACCACAATGGTATTTTCTGCCATTCCCGTTTTCTCTAATTCGGCAAAAATCTCACCTACTTTGGTGTCAATTTCCGAAACCAGCGCATAATAAGAACCAATATAATTCCGATACAGTTGTTCGTCTTCAGCAGCTAAACCCAAACACCAAATACCTGTTTTGCTTTTTCTCAAAGCCGAAAGCATTGGTGGAAGTTCGTCGGCAGGTTGATGCAGTGATTCCGGCATAAAAATTCCATCACCTAACTTCGTGCCTTTTCCCCATTTGGTCATATCGTACATTCCCAGGTATTTAGGGAGCGGCGTATAAGGTTGATGCGGATGATAAAAAGAAGTGAAGCAGAAAAACGGTTTTCCACTTTTTTTGTGATTACGAATTACGTCCAGGGTATTTTGGGTGGAATAACTTTCCATGGTCTTGTCCTCAGGCAATTTTGTTGGGCGTGTTCCCATTTTTGCGGTTGGAAATTTGATATCTTCTTTCGAATTTCCTTTGGGGAATTTCCCGAACTCAGCCGCCCAATCTTCTCCAAATTCTTCTGCATAACCTTCTTTTTCAATCCATTGCACATAATTTGAATCAGTTGACTCATTGGCCATGTGACTTTTATCATTCGTCCAACCTTTATTAGCACCCGAATCGAGATGCCGTTTCCCAAAAGCATACGTATCGTATCCGTTTGCCTGAAAAGCCGCTTGAATGGAAATGGCATTGTTGATGACCATCGTTTCTAACTTCGTATTATCCAACGCACCAATGGTTCGTGGATAAAGTCCGGTAAACAACGACATGCGCGATGGGGCAGAAATGGCATCCTGACAATAGGCACGATTAAAAACCACACCTCGTTTTGCCATGGCATCGAGGTTGGGCGTTTTCACATCCGGATGACCCTGAAAGCCAAATACGTCAGCATTGTGTTGGTCACTGAAAATGATAATAACGTTTGGTTTTGCTTGTTTTGCAGCTAAAAGGGATGCTGCTGAAGCAATGGACAAAACTGAGAGAATAAATTTATTTGTTTGAGAATTTATCATTTTGACTTATGTGTTTTTTAATTTGCAACCAACACTTTTTTATTGAAAATCCCAAATTCATTGGATATATGTATCATATAAACTCCTTTTGGTAAAGATACTTCCAATTCTTTTCCGCTAAAGTTTTTGTGATAAATTTGCTGTCCAACTAATGAATAGATCGAGATTTTATGATTGGATTCTACAGACATTACAATTTTAGTTGTACCTATTGAACTTTGATAAGCTTTAACCATTTCATCGTTCGTAAATACTGAATTAAATCCATTTGCTGTTATTACATTTACCGCAACAGTTTTTATAACCACAATATTGTTAGCCAAATCTCGCGAAGAAAAACTGACACTTAGATTTTGTGTACCTAATTCTAATAGAGTGTTTAAAGTAGGTGAATAGGTAAAGTAACCCGGAACAGAAGCAGTTGCATTTAATTGTGTGGCACTCAAAGCAGTTCCTTTTATCATATCTGCAGGTGTCGGCCAGTTAATAACCGGAGTTGATTTAACTACAACGCTAGTTGTAAAATTCTGAGCTGTTTTAGGACCGGTTACATTGGTAAAACTTAAATTTGATGGACTAAAGTTGTAGCCAACTAACGCAGGTGTGATTGTTCCACTCCAATTTATTGGAATTGCAACAGTATAATTTCCACTAGCATCGGCAGTTACGCTTTTGCCTGAACCGTCAAAATAATTCAGTTTTACTCCTGCAATTCCAACGCTTCCAGAAATCGCTTTCTTTGTACATGTAACTTTATGTGCAAACGATACCGTTTTGGTCACTCCATTTACAACTGCCGTTGCGCCCATATTTACCCAGGTATCAGCTGTAAGTGAAGTAATATTTACCACACCGGTATTGGATAATACGGTTGGGTTATTCGAATTCCAAGTTACTGCAACTCCTTTGTAAGTTGTTGGTAATGAAATATTAGAACTTACTTTCAAAAAACTTTGACCGGTGGAATAGGTGATTTTCAGTGAATTCCAAAATGTATCAATTTTTTGCGAATATTCAGCTAAATATGACTTTAACAAGGCTTTTTGAGTTGAGTATCCTGAATTGTCAATTTGATTGCTAACTTCGGTTGGATCTGTTTGTCTATCAAAAAAATAATGTTTGTTTTTTGCCATAAATGCCGAAGTCGGATTAATCCATTCCCCATATTTGTAACGGTCGGTAATCACCGAAATTTGAATTCCATTTTCGGAAATGGCATATTGTCTCCCAAGCGCAGTCTTGTTTGTCAAATTATTCACAAGTGAGATTCCTACATTGGTTGCGGTATCTCTTTTGGCAATATTGGTCATATCAAGAAGGGTAGGATATAAATCTATTAATTGAACCAAATCTTTCCGTTCGCCCTTTACGAAATTTCCAACAGGCTTGATAATCAGCGGTACACGCAAAGTCTCTTCATAGACATTGTGTCCGGCAGCACATTTTTCAATCATACCATGACCGCCCACAAAATCGCCATGATCAGACACATAAACAATAATGGTATTGTCATACAATCCATTGTCTTTTAAATACTTCACTAATTGTCCAACCTGATTGTCAACTTCTGTAACCAAGGCATAATAATAGGCAATATATTGTTTGTAAAGCATGGGGTTTTTAGCAGCAGCTCCCAAACACCAGATGGGTGTGAGTCTTGTTCTCCACGCCTGCAAAGCTGTTGGTAAATTCAGGTAGTTTTCGTACAGACTTGTCGGCAATTGAATAGAATCGGGATTGTACATAGAAGCATACTCTGCATTAGGAGTATAAGGCTGATGCGGATGCAAAAATGAAGATATACAGAAAAAAGGTTTTCCCGAAGTTTGTGCCTTTTTTATAAAATTTATTGAATTATTGACGTTGTAAGCTCCATTTCTGTTTTCAGAATTTGTTGGAGAAAGCGACATACACATACTATCTACTGCTTCTGTTGTCACAAAGTCGTGAACATATTCGTCGCCTCTTCCCATACTTGTAATCCAGTCCTGAAAGTTTTCGTCGGATGGATCTTGTTGTGGACTACCCGAAGTAGCCGTTTTATCAAATCCTTGTGCCAATATTTCAGGCAAATGTCTTTTCCCAAAATCACCGGTTGTATATCCATTTGCTTTCAATTCTTGATGCAAAGGAAAATAGTCGAAACTATGTGGCATTGCAGTAAGCACATTGTCAAAAAGTTGCATGTCACGGCAATATCTACCGGTAATTAAGGATGTGCGTGAAGGTACCGAAACCCCATTCATGCAATAAGCTCTGGAGTAAAATACACCATCAGCTGCCAATGCGTCTAAGTTTGGTGTTTTCACATCCGGATGTCCCATAAAACCAAGCACATCAGCATTGTGCTGATCGGCCATAATAAATAACACATTGGGCTTTGCAGCCGGTGCTTTTGCCTGACCGCTTGCAAATTGCGCAGCAAGCAAAGAAAGCATTGTTCCGGAAAGTTGAAATGTGTTTTTCATTATCAATAAAGACTTTAAGTGTACAAATATAGACAGGAATGATTAATTATTGATTAATGAAAGATTAATTTTGAAGAAAGTTGAAAAAAAAGAGCTAATTTCATGTTTGGAACATGAAATTAGCTCAATTAATTCAATAGGTAAATCAATTCCAAAAGTCACTAGCACACGGATTGAACCGAGAATACAGAAAAATGCTGTAGCGTTTGTAAAATATAAAATTAATCCGAATTATCTTCAGTTGACACATAAATGTTTTTTACAAACAACAAAAAATAGCTAAAAACGTATATTTCAAACAACAAAACAGCCAACCGAAGCAATTTCGATGGACTGTTTTGTTTCATAATTTTATTTTTTAATCGAACTTATTTCATCCCTGACGCCCCACTCTTTATTAGGCAATTCACCCATAATTAGTTCCAAGGTTCCTCCCTCCATAATTTGTTTATGTGTTATAAATGGAGAATTTATTTCTTTGCCGTTGATAAATGCTTTTTGAATGTATTTCACTGATCGACTGGCATTTTTTGCTATAACTGTAAATGTTTTTCCATTTTCAAGCTGAATGGTTGTCTTTTCAAAAACCGGACTGGTAATGTTGTAGAATGGCAATCCTGGTGTTACCGGATAAATTCCCATGGAGGTAAATACTACAAACGCAGTCATTCCACCACCATCTTCATCGCCCGGAATTCCCCAAATATTATCCTTAAACCAAACATCCAACAGGAATCGCGTCATTTTTTGCGTTTTCCAGGGTGCTCCAAAATAGTTATACAAATAAGGAATGTGGAATGAAGGTTCGTTCCCCATTGAAAACTGCCCAACCAAACCGGTAGAATTGGCACCGTTGACATAAAACAGGTTTTTCTTCATGTCCAACGGTTCCCTGAACATCTGATCCAACCGCTCTTCAGCCGCTTTTTCGCCACCTAGTAATGAAGTCAATCCTGCAATATCGTGCTGAACATCCCAGGCATAGGTCCAACCATTATTTTCGTCGTAATAATCACGATAACCGGGACCACCATCCGATTTTGGATTAATCATAATCCATTCTCCCTTATCATCTTTAGGCATAAATAACCGTTTTTCAGGATACCAAAGATTTTTATAGAAATTGCCCATTCTGCTAAAGTGTTGATAATCTTTATATTTACCAAGCTCATTTGCCAATTGAGCTACCGTCCACGCATCGTAACTTACACCCAACGTAACCGCCACTGCTTGTCTTTTCTCAAAATTATCGACCATCGGTTCTGTCTCATTTTGCTCCAAACGGAGTGCGGGGAAGAAACCCTTTTCATGATAAAAATCATCGATTCCTTGTTTCGGCAAACCTTGTCGCCAAGGTATAAAAGTGGCTTCAGTCAGATTCTTTTTTAATCCCTCATAGGCTTTTTCAACATCATAATCACGTAATCCTTTGCGATATGCATCAATGAATATTGCTGAAGAATGATACGAATTCATACACAAATGATTTCCAAGTAATTGTGGGAAAGTTGGCATCGAGCCGCTTTGCTCGTACATTTGGGTGTAAGAATTGAGCATCTCGTTTTCCATGTGCGGTTGTAGGATGGTACGTAATGGATGCTGAGCACGATACGTATCCCAAATCCAGTCGTCTACAAAAAAAGTGCGATTGCTTTCATGCACTTTTCCGTCGTAAGCGCTGTAATACTTTCCACCTTCGTTGATGTCAACCATTCGCTCATAAGTCCGGTACAAGGAAGTATAAAAAGTTCGTTTTTGAGCTTCAGTTCCACCCTCAACCTGAATCTGGCTCATTGTTTTTTGCCATGTTTTCTTTCCGGTATCCACCAAATCGTTGAAATTTCGGGAAGCTAATTCTTTTTCAAAATTGATTTTTGCCTGTTCAGCACTAATATATGAAATGGCATATTTCAGGAATATTGTTGTTGAAGCATTTTGATCTACCGAAATAGAGAACTTCCCATTTTCTCCATTTACTTTCGCATTTAACAGCACCTGATTTTTGTTGTCTGTAATTATTCCATAGGCATAAGCCGTCATAGTAGTTATAGTCGGATTTGGTCCTTTCTTTTCATATTTCAGGATTTCTTCAAATAAAAATGAATTGCCATTCATAGCTGCTTTCATATCGGAACTGCCCTGAATAAGAATATTTTTAGAAACTGAAACCGGAAATTCAATTTTATAAATGGCCGATTTTATGCCTGGTGTAAAGCTTACCCGAATATTATCATCTATCAAATAAGTTGAATAAAACCAGGGATGTACCACTTCCAATCCATGATCGATAGTCATTTTTTTATTCCACGTAGATTTTGAAATTTCAGCAGTTGAAAATTTTAGTTGAAAAATACCAGCCGAACGATGCGAAACAACCTGCAATGGAAATGCCGAAACCTGATCAGAAATATAATCTTGCTTAACCGGAAACATTCGCAGCATCTGATTGGGCAAATGCATGGTTGGATAGGTTGGCACCAGAAATGGAACGGAGTTCCCGATAGTCGGGTCGATATAATCAACAAGTTCAACTTTTGGCTTGCCCGAAGTAAGTAAAATTAATGTAGAAACGGAGAAACAGATGAATCTCAACCTTTTTTTGAACATTGAATTGTGTTTTTTTGATATTAACATTATTTTTCGAACATAACATTAGTTTATTTCATTGAATTATAACTTTTTGGATAGTTCTTTCCATATTTTCATTCGCAAAAACAACTAAATAGATTCCACTGGCAAGATTTGTCTTTAAACTTTCCTTTTTTGTAGCTCTCAAAACTTTCATTCCCTGAGAATTGTAGACCCTAAAATCTCCAATAGTATTTGAGAATATTGTTTTTTTATTTACATAAATAAAGCTGTTGTTATAATTTGGAAGAGTTGAAAAACCAGTTGCGGAATAAGGTGAGGATAATGTTTTTAGTTCAACATCGGTCATATCCTGGCGGAAAATATTAAACTTCATCATCTGTCCACTAAAATTGAAATTAGAAATAACAGTTGAATCAACCAATGCATAGTCATCATGGCCAAGAATAATTTTACTCTCATTAACTCCATTTATTGCAGCCAATGGTAAAATAATTTGTCGCTTTCCAATAAACTGACCATCGACATACAATTTCACAAAATTATCAAAATTCTCTATGATACCCACAATATGAGTCCATTTATTGGCAACTGACGTGGTGGCATCAACAAAATGTTGCAAACCGTTTTTTGTCACTACAAATCCAGGAATTCCATTTTCGACATACATTGCCCAACCGTTGGTTACATTTCCGGCAGAACAAACCACTCCACTTTCTGAGTTTATTTTCACCATACAATCCACAATGAAATGACCATCAGAAGGATTCAAATCGTTTGTATTTGTAATTGAAATTCTGGAATTAGTATTAAAACTTGCTGATGCCTCGTTGTTTGAAACTGATTTGTTAACTCCTGTCAACGTCATTCCATTTTGGGAAGTTTGCGTATAATCGAGCGTTGTAAAATCAATAGAAAGAACATTGCCCGTTTTTAATGTTGAAACTGGTCTTGTTTCAGGTCGTGGAACAAAATCCTGATAACCGGTGGCTGTTTTGAAGGAATCCAACTTCTGAATCATACTTGCTTTTATGGCAGCATAAGCTGGATTACTCGCCAGGTTTACTAACTCAGCCGGATCAGAAACTTCATTATAAAGCTCGTCAATGTCATTCAAATCGGGTGTTCGGGAAAGCACGTAATTTTCGGTCCGCACTGCGGTGATGCGTGGCAGAAATGGCTTTAAATCAACCCAATAGGTAAACATAAACGAAGTGCGCCAATCGGATGGAATTGAATTAAATAAAGGAACTAAACTTTTTCCTTGCATTTGAGATGGAATATTTACACCTGCCACATCCAAAAATGTTGGAGCAAAGTCGATATTCAATGCCATTTTATTGATAGTTTTACCTGCAGCAATTAAGGGCGGATAGCGCATAATCAAGGGAACTCGCATGGCTTCGTTGTAACCAATTCGTTTGTCGCCCAGACCGTGTTCGCCGTGGAAAAATCCATTATCACCTGCAAAAACAATAATGGTATTATCAAGAATTCCTTTACTTTTTAGCAGATCGTAAATTGCACCCAAACCATCGTCAACAGCTGAAAGAGTACGGTGATAATCCTTTTGATTACCTATGCCGTTTGCAGCATTCCATGTTCCAACCGTTCGCTTGGCAATAGGTGTGAATAGAGCGATATCTTTATCTCTCATACGATTCTTATTAATCGAAGAAGTTAAATTCAACCTCTGCCAAAGAGGTTTTGAAGTTAAATCATCTTTCCAACCGGCAGGTTCAGACACCAAATCACTGGTATATAAACTCTGATCACGTACTGCTGGTGTAAATGGTTCGTGAACCGCTTTGTGCGACAAATACAAACAGAAAGGTTTAGTAGGACTGGCGTTGGAATTAATAAAATTAATAGCATAATTGTTCAATTCATCCGTAATATAACCCGTATTAGTCACATCCGTTCCGTTGATATTCAGTATATTACTATTGTAATTACCTTGTCCGGAAAATGAACACCAATAGTTGAAACCAACTCGTGGACTTCGACTATTATCCATGTGCCATTTACCTATAAAAGCAGTTGTATAACCATTGTCCTGAAGAATTTTTGGAAATGAAGCAGTTACATCAGGATTAAATTCACGCCCTTCCTGATTGGTGGTAACACCATTAGACTGTGGATACATACCCGTTAAAATACTGGCTCTTGAAGGTGCACTCAATGAATGTGTACAAAAGGCATTTGCAAAATGAACTCCTTCATTTCGGAGTTTATCAATATTTGGTGTTTGCAAATACGGATATTTTCCTACAAAACCCATAGCATCCCAACGCAAATCGTCGACCAACACAAAAATAATATTAGGTTTGGTTTGAGCTTGTGTGGCTTGTGGCAAAAGGGGGGTTGCCAGCATGAATGGATAAATAAGTTTGTTTTTCATATAATCGAGTTTATTTTGAATGAGTTACTATTGCGCTCATCAACAAAAAATTAAAACAAACAGTGAGGCACTAAAGATATCTTTAATTTGCGAACTTGTATTCCCTTTTAGGACATGTACTAAACAAAACAAGCGTTAAAGATTATTTTTTGTGAAAATCACAGAAAACATCCTTAACGCTTGATTAATTGGATGATAATTAGTTGACTATAGTGAATGTTTCAAACACAATAGCTCTATCACGAATAACCATGGTATCTCTAACAACATGTTTTTGACTGTTAGCGATATCGATATACGAATAGTTAAGATAAATTACATCTTGAGATTTTCCACCCCACATATCGCCATTATCTTTAAATGTACCGGTTCCAATTGCAAGTTTTGTAGCCACATCAACTACTACACAATTACCATTTGCATCAAAACTGAGTTTCATGCTTTTTGTTCCCGGATTACCACCAACAGCACGTCTTATCGCATTAGAGAAGGTAACTGAGTCTTTCGCAGAAGTTGTCAACTTGGTAACTTCATCGCGTTCTACATAAGGATTATGGTATAGTACTTTTGAATTATAGGTATAGACACCGCCAACCAATGTGCTCAAACTATCAACGCCCCTTCTCAGATAATTACCGTGGTACTTATTGATAAATTTAATACCAAATAAGGTAAAATCTTTGGGTTGTATGCTCCAATTGGCTGCTCTTCCTCTAATTGGTAAAGTAATGCCCGATGCAAGTTTACCAACCAGAATTGTATCAAGTCCTTCTACACTGATAATTCTCAACGGAACCACATAATTTGTATTTTGTGTAGGAGCAAACGATTTTGGATCATTAAAGAATGCATCCTCCAAATGAATAGTAATTATCGCCTTGGTACTCCCTGCAGGAATAATAGCCGGACTTGCTGTCTGAATAGTATAATATGAAACTGGTAGAGCAGTAACATTCTTAACACTATCCAGTAATGTATTATCCACCTGGAAATACACTTTTCTTTCTTTTGTATTTGCTTGTACTCCTGACATTATTGCGCCAATTTCAAAAATATGATTATTGTCGTTGGTATTTAACCCAACATCGTATTTTCCAAGAATCAAAGTTCTTGCCGGACTCTGGTAAGGAAAATAGCAAGCGGTGAGCTTGGTGCCAGTTAATGGGTTTGTATAATCATCAAATGTAATAGGGTCGTTCTGGCACGAAACCATACCAAAAAGTGCTATTATAAACAGCAAAGGGATTATTTTAATACTTCTCATATCTTTCATAATATTTATTTTTATATTTTTCTTATTGTAAGACATTTTACCAACCAGCATTTTGAACTAAATTTGGATACTTTTGTAATTCGTTGTACATCAAAGGCATATAGCGAAATTTACCGCCTTCGTACATTCTTGTTTCAACATCTATTTTAGAATAAACATTTGTTGTTGTTACACCAACGAGTGTTGGAGTGCAAGAATATCCTGTAGCAGTTTCGGTTAAAGGAAGATCCCAACGTCTTAAATCCCAAATACGGAATCCTTCAAAGCAAAGTTCAAGTCTGCGTTCATTTTGAATCAGTTTACGCATATCAATCTGATTATTAATACCATCCAAGTAATTATCAACAGTAATAGATAATGCTCTGTTTCTTATTTTACGTAAAATATCACGGGCTGACATTGTGCTGGTGCCTTCTTTATAATCAGGACCTCCGATTTCATTCTCGGCTTCGGCAAGAATTAAATAAAGTTCGGTGTAACGGAAAAATGCACTATAATGTTTTTGACCAGTTGCAGTACCCGAAACCGGAATTACAACATCCGGACGCATCAGCTTTTTCAGATAATAACCAGTGCGTGTTGATTGTAGTGGCACTTTATTAATACCATTCAAATTCAATACTTTTTTACCAACCACTATTCCTGGCACAGAATCCAACGTATTAGTATAGATAGTTGAACCAGCAAAGGTACTTCCGTTGTAAATCACATACTTCGCCAAGCGCGGATCCCTGTTAGCATAAGGATCTTGAGGATTATACGGATTTGTAATTGATGTATTTGTAATAGGATAACCATCTTTCATATAAAATGCATCCACCAGATTCTGTGTTGGATTAATATAACCTTTACCATTTAATGTAGGTGGAAATATATTTGCTTCCTGTGATGAACTTGTAGAAACAGAAGCTCTCCACAAAAATTCAGGATTAGAAGCATCGGCATCGGCATTATAGAATTCCACAGCATCAGGTGCGAAAGCATACAGGTTTGCAGCCAAAACCCCTGAAGCAGAATTAGCTGCTTCTTTATAGGCATTTATATCGTTAAGATAGGCTTTACTGGCTGCAAATAATTTAACTCGTGCCTGAAGCGCTTTTACAATTTTACCATTCAATCGTTGATTGTAATTAATACTATTCGCAGTCAAATAATACTTCTTATTATAACCCAAATCTTTTGTAGGTATATTAGCCGAGTCACCTGCTGCCAAATACACATAAGGCAAATAATTATAGGCGTTATTAAAATCAGTCATAATTGAATCTACAGTAGCAGTAAATGACAATCGAGGAACATTTAAATCACCATTCGCCGGGATAAATTTAGTATAATAAGGTATTCCCAACAGATTCCCCGATGCATCTTTACCGGCATTGGCTTCTAAAATGTAGAAATGCAGTAAAGCTCTGAGAGCTAAAGCTTCGCCTTTTAATCGTCTGTTATATAGAGTACTTAATTCAGGATTATCCATCCATTTAATACTATCGACAACGGTAAGGAATCTATTCACATAAAAAATTCCTTGATATTTATCCCAACGGGTTATCGGGTTAAAATTTGCCGAAAGTTCTCCCGTAGCCATCCGTCTGAAACCATTCGAAGTTTGATTGCTGACAGCATCATCTGTTGCAGGATCGGAGAATACATACGCATTTACAATATTTGAATATGCATTTAACATTAGACCTTCTGCACTCGCAGGGTCTTTTAGGACATAATCAGCAGTAATTAAATTTTCATTCGATGGTGCTAAAAAATCAGCACACGAATGAAAAGTGCTAACAAGCAATGCTATTATTGAATATTGAATTAATTTTTTCATAAAGTTCTTTTTTTTAATAGATTATAATGACATTCTTAATCCCATTGTAAAAATTTGGAATTGAGGATTTCCACTAGTGTTTAATTGAAGAATATCTTTATTTGGTGCAAATTTAATTAAATTCTCAGCACTTACATCTAAGCTGATTTTATTAAATCCGATTTTTTTACACACTCTCTCAGAAATTTCATACGTTAGTTGAACTCTTCTGATATCAAAATAAGACTTGTCATAAAGCCAGAAAGTTGAAGTTTGGAAATCATTTGTTCCTGAAGTAGTGGTTAATCTGGGGAAAGTAGCTGTTGCAGCCGTTTCCGGTGTCCAACGTCCTCTTACAGTTTCGTTGTATTTATCCTGTCCATTTACCCAATAATATCCACTCCGTGTTGTCTGTGCTCCCGATTGCATCTTGCCCAACACAAATAAGCTAAACCGTTTGTAACCAATCATGCAGTTTAATCCAACGGTATAAGGAAATGAGTTGGAGCCTATCGTCATTTTATCATTGGCATCAATTTTATTATCAGCATTTTGATCAGCGTATTTGATGTTTCCCGGAAATACTTTACCAAACTGTGGTACTGCAAGACCAGCAAGCAATGTTCCATCCGGATTAAAATCAGTTGTCTGATAAAAACCGTCAGCAACCAATCCTACTATTCTGCCAGTTGATTGTCCGATAGCAGACATATACGGGTAAAGCTGCGGCACCTGATCCAATTTTACAATTTGAGAAACAGTATACACAAAATTAGCTCCCACATCAAATCTAAAATCACCCATATTTTTCTTGAAATTTAATCCTGCCTCTACACCTTCATACATGTTTTCTCCAAAATTCTGGTAAGGTACGAATGAATTTAGAATTGTAGAGGAAGAAGTTTCAAAGTATGAAGGAAAAATAGAACTTGGCTGCATAACTATATCAGCCATATTCGTATGGAAATAGCTTGCCTCAAACCATAAAGAATTAAACAACTGAGATTCAATTCCAACAGAAATGTCTTCCCGGGTTTCAAAACCTAAATCGACATTTTGTCCGTTTTGCTGAACAGTATATTTCCCTGACATGGCACCATCGCCCCAGGAGAAACCTCCGGAGTTTAAATTATCATATAAATCCTGATACAAGAAATACTTACTAAAATTAAGATCTGATTTAAGTATTCCGGCAGTTGCTCTCAATTTCAAATAATTAATCACCGGATTGTCTTTTAAGAAACCTTCTTTTGAAAGAATATACGACAATCCAACTGTTGGAGAAAATGCTCCTTGATGAGCGGGAGCCAAAAATTTCGAACTGGCATAATTAGTTGTAATATTTACATACAATTTATTCTTAAAATTATAATCCAAATTCAATGCCACATGACTTTCGACATCGGTTTGTCTTGAATTCATTCTTTTATAAGAATCTGC
>JBBQMQ010000038.1:0-16152 GCA_038329115.1 Bacteroidales bacterium | reverse complement strand
TTACCGGTGGTCATTAAAAATACTTCAAAGTCCCAAATAAATATGGGTTTAATCTCCTTAAGGGAAATATCTTTCAACTGATATTTGAGGAGCAGGAATTTTTCAAGATGTCTACGCGTACGCTCATATTTTTGATAGGTTGTAGTTGATTTGCTAATACCTACCAGTTTTAGAACATCTTCATTGTGTTTTTGGAAGAGGTCTAACAGTGTTTCATGATGCTCGCTAATTCCTAAGAACTCATTTTTCACTTTCTCAGCTGTCACATAATTATCTACCCGTTGAAGTTCGTGATAGATGTTGTGCAGAGAAGTTTTGATCTCATTTAGCTGAGCATTGTGTTGCTTGCTGTCAGACGCTTGTCCGATAACTTTGCCCATTTTCACACTCCAATTGTTGGGTTGGATTTCTAACTTGGTATTGAATTGCGCAATAATACCATCAACGGTGATTCTGGTCACAATTGGCATTCTACCATCTTTTCTAATAGCATTCCTTTTCAAGTAAAAAAGGACCTTAAATGTACTCTTCATAATTTCATTTTTTTAATCGTTACAAAACTAGTTATTCGATTGAAAATGAAATAATTGTATCTGCGCCAATAACGGTTGAAAGTGTGCCAAAAGAAGACTTTCTGTGACCTGTTTTTGAAATAAAAAAAAGGTCACGATTTAGTCCCAGAAACGTGTCTATTTATGACTAAATTGTGTCTTAATTTACAACTCATATAGAGGTGGGATAATAAAAAAACCCCTACAAAACGTTGTTTTGTAGGGATTTTGCTTTCTGGTGTCGCTTTTTGGCTTAACCTTGAGCGGTCCGGACGGGACTCGAACCCGCGACCTCCGCCGTGACAGGGCGGCATTCTAACCAACTGAACTACCGAACCAAGTAGTGCATTATTTTCTAATGCGGTGCAAAGATACGGCAAAATTTCATTTCCACAATAGTTACAATGGTTTTTTTGTTCAGATTTGAAAATATTATTACACTAATTCCTGTTAAACAACTCATTTCAAAAGGAAAAATCAATTGACAAACTGAATTTTTTAAGCAATTTATTGATAAAAATATGGCTCTCCGATTAAAATGTTATCTTTGCATTTAGTTTATTGAAAAATTGAAATTTGAATGAAAGGAAATGATAATACGGCAGTACTTTTAATACACTGCCCTGACAGACCGGGAATTTTAGCAGTTGTAACCGAATTTATTAATCAACACAAAGGGAATATCCTTTATTTGGATCAATATGTAAACCGCGAAGAAAGTGTTTTTTTTATGCGGGTTAAATGGCAATTAGACGAATTTCAAATTCCAAAAGAAAAAATAGAAGATTATTTCGAAACACTTATTGCTTCGCGTTTTGGCATGGTTTTCAGACTTTATTTTTCGGATATGAAGCCCCGTATGGCTATTTTTGTTTCTAAAATGTCGCATTGCCTATATGATTTGTTGGCACGATATGCCGCCGGCGAATGGCATGTTGAAATCCCCCTCATCATCAGCAATCATCCTGATATGGAGAGTGTTGCCAAGCGATTCGATATTCCTTATCATATCTTTCCTATTACCAAAGAAAATAAAGCGGAGCAGGAAACCAGACAGCTGGAACTACTAAAAGAAAATGGTGTAACATTTTGTGTATTGGCACGTTACATGCAGGTTCTATCAGCAGATTTTATCAATCATTATCCAAACCGCATTATCAATATTCATCATTCATTTTTGCCTGCTTTTGCCGGAGCAAAACCGTATCATGCAGCTCATGAACGTGGTGTGAAGGTTATTGGTGCAACAAGTCATTATGTCACAAGCGATTTGGATGCCGGTCCTATTATCGATCAAGATGTAACCCATATTTCACATAAAGACACTGTTGAGGAATTGATTAAAAAAGGACGTGATCTGGAAAAAATAGTACTTTCGCATGCTGTTGAGAAACATATCGAACGAAAAATTCTTGCTTACAAAAACCGAACTATCGTTTTTCAATAAATTTATTCAGTCTTGATTCTTTGTTCTTGATTCTTTGTTCTTTGTTCTTTGTTCTAAAATCTAAAAAAAATGGAAGTAACACGATTATTTGATTTATTGGATAATTATCTAGTCAACTATCCAAATCAAAAAGCAGCTCTGGCTTGTAAACGAGATGGTGAATGGAAAAAATTCAGCATTCAGGAATACATCGAACTCACAAACAACATGAGTTATGGCATGATGAAAATGGGCATTAAACCGGGCGATAAAGTGGGAATTGTGAGTAGCAACCGACCTGAATGGAATATGCTCGACTTTGCAATTATGCAAATAGGTGCAGTTTCGATTCCGATTTATCCTACAATAAGTCAAGACGATTACCGCCACATACTCAATCATGCCGAAATGAAAATGATTTTTATTGAAGGAAAAGAATTGGGTAGAAAACTTAAACCAATTTTTCTGGAAACGAAAACATTAAAACATGTCTTCACCTTCAACGAACAAGATGTTGAATATCAATACCTTGATCAACTCGTTGGGAATGGAATTAAATATCCACAACCTGAAAAACTTTCCAAATTAAAAGCCGAAATAAAAGAAACCGATTTGGCAACTATCATTTACACTTCAGGCACCACGGGCTATCCAAAAGGCGTGATGCTTTCGCACAGCAATATCGTAAATCAATTAAAAAATCTTGAATCAACTCCTGCAAAATGGAGCAAAACTGCTTTAAGTTTCCTACCACTTTGCCACGCCTACGAACGCATGTTGGTATATTTGTATCAATATCTGGGCATGTCGGTTTATTATGCTGAAAGTTTGGGAACAATAGCCGAAAATATTAAAGAAATAAATCCTACCATGATGTCGTGCGTTCCACGATTGTTGGAGAAAATTTACGATAAGCTTTATCTTTCCGGCAAAAAACTTCCTTTAATCAGTAGAATGCTTTATTATTGGGCTTTTAATCTGGCTACAAGTTATCAGTTGGAAGGTAGAAGTTGGTGGTATAATATAAAATTCAAACTCGCTGATAAACTCATTTATTCCAAATGGAGAGCTGCCATTGGTGGAAATTTCGATATTGTTGTATCGGGCGGTTCAGCTATTCAATCTCATATTGCTTCGTTCTTTTCAGCCATTGGTATGCCGGTTTTCGAAGGTTATGGATTGAGCGAAACTTCGCCGGTAATTGCTGTTAGTCAGCGGGGTAAACACGGTCGCAAGTTTGGGACAGTTGGTTTGCCATTACCGGGCGTAGAAGTAAAACTGGCCGAACGCAACGAAATTATTTGTCGTGGTCATAATGTAATGTTGGGATATTACAAAGATCCGGAACTAACAGCTCAGGTGATTGACAACGAAGGCTGGCTTCATACCGGCGACACCGGGAAGTTTACTACTGAAGGTCAGTTAATCATTACCGGCCGTCTTAAAAGCATTTTCAAAACTTCATTTGGTAAATATGTAAATCCTCACGCAGTGGAATCTAAATTTACAGAATCGCCTTTTATCGAAAACATGATTGTGCTCGGCGAAAACAAAAAATTTGCTGCAGCATTGATTTCACCTGATTTTGTGTATCTGAAATCGTGGTGCGGAAAACATAAAATTAAATACACCACTAATGCTGAAATGATTGAAAAACCTGAAATAGTGAAACGCTATCAAGAAGAAGTGAAACATTACAATCATTTCTTTGGCGACTACGAACAGGTAAAACGCTATCAGATTGTTCCGGAAGAATGGACCGGCGATATTGGCTTCCTCTCTCCTACCCTGAAAATCAAACGCAATGTGATTGAGGCACATTATGCCGAAAGAATAGAGAAATTATTTTCATAAAATCAAAAACAAAGAACTCGCTTTATAATAGCGAGTTCTTTGTTTTTGATCAATAATTCTTCATTATTTCAATAAGCTTACGTGCCGGCTCTCTAATTTCTACCGCTTTGCTAATCAGATAAGCTTCAGGATTCTTCTCTGTCATAGCTTTAATTGCAACATAATAAGGCGATAAAACAATATCATAACCACACTCTTCCAATATTGTTGCCAACCAGTTCCCATATCCTAATTTTACAGCAATTGAACCAAAGCGCCACCAGTCATCTTGCGTGTTTTCAGGAAAACCTGTCTCAATCTTTGCCAAAGCTTTATTTAGAGACTCTTTGGCTACGCCTTCGTTCTTTTTGTATAAATCGAATAGAGATTTATTGAGCCAGTAACTATCTTCAAAATCATCAGCAATATGTAATGTGCTGAATAATTCTTCAGCTTCATCGATTCTATTCATTTTATCTCTAAGTAGAAAAATCAAATTGATTTTAGGAGCTATTACATTTTTATTAAAAGAAATTGCGTTCTTATAGGAAGATTCTGCTTTATTATATTCTTGCAAATTGTCTTGATACAAATTACCTAAAGTATTCCAAACATTCGTATTTTCTCTATCTATTTCAATTGCTCGAATATACGTTTTCTCAGCCGCAATATTATTACATTGGTTTTCATATAAATGTCCCAATAACATTAAACAATTCACATTCGTTTTATCAAAAGAAATTGCTTTTAAATATGCTTTTTCTGCTTCAAGAGGATTATCTAAATTCAAATGATAAATTGCTCCTAATGCAATCCAATAAATTGCATTTTTTTTATCAATTGATGTAGCTTTTAGAAATGCTTTTTCTGCCTCAAGATAATTATTTAAATTGAAATGATAAATTCTACCTAATTCAAACCAATATTTCGCATTTTTTCCGTCAATCGAAATCGCTTTTAAATATGCTTTTTCTGCTTCAAGATATTTATGTAGACCACCTTGATAGAAAAAGGCCAAGGTGAACCACGACTCTGCATCTTTATTGTTTAGCTCAATGGCTTTTTGTAGGTTTTTTTCTGCCTCAACATAATTATTCAGCAAAACATTGTTTATACCCTTCATTCTAAGAACAATTGAATTTAGGGGCATATCACTATCTGTTAAATTCTCAAGTTCATTCAGCAATTCATTTACTCGTAAATAGTTTTTTGACTGATTCTCAACTGCAACCTCTTCAAGTTCTTTTACAATCTCTTCATTTAAAAGTGTAGTCGAAATATTGAATTGCGTTAAGACTCGAGGATCAATTCTAGCATATTCTATTAACTCGTTGAATGATTTCTCCCTCAGTTTCGAAGACAAATCATCATCTTTCACCACCTCTGCCAAAGCCAAACTATAAGTCACATGATCCACACAGGTAGATTTGCATAATAATCTTGCTTCTGCAACAAACTGAATATCTTCGCCATAGAAGCTTTCTAAAAATTTAGACAAACAGTACAATTCTTTTTTCTGTCTGCGACTGCTGCGGCGCATTAAAAACCAAATATTAAAAAATCTCTCTGATATTTGATAGGCGCTGCCTTTCGCTTTGTAGGCATCCAATCGTTCTATCCAACCCAATTCCACCAATCTTTTCAGTTGAGGGGATAATTGACCGTTATCATATCTGGTTTCGTTCCGTAACTGCTCCAGGTTTATTGGATCCCAATGCAAAGCTATGGCATCTACAATCACCTGCATTTGAGTAGGAAGCTCCTCAAAACGTGCTTTGTACAAAGGTGTAATCTCGTCCAAAATAGCTTCAAGATCATCATTGATTTCTTTTGAAAATCCTTTGATAATCAACCGAAAAAGCATAACAGCCGTACGGGTATTTCCACCTGTGAGTTGATGCAGTGTTTTAATTCGTCCTGTTTCCTTTTCAATTAAAGGAATAACTTCTTCACTTTGAGTAAGTTTGGCTAAATTTATTAGTATGTCTTTCAGTTCTTCAAAAGTAAGTTTCTTCAAATAATGAATCTGAAACGCATCATAAAATGGAGCTCCATAATCAGACGTGTCTTCCATAGCAACTGCACTAGCACCGACTAGTATGGGTGCACCATTTTGCATTAACCATGCCCGAAGCGTGTGTTGTTGTGATTTTTCGAGTCGATTAAAAATCAGGTTCATATTATCAATCAGCAAAACCGGACGTCTGTTTAATGACAAACAAAATGATTTTAGAAATTTATAAGCTTCATTTGCCAACTCTTCATCGTTTTTAATTTGCTGCAGGTCTTTAATTTTTATATCAATTTTCACAGCATCATCATGCCGTTTTTCTATTTCCAACGTATCAGCCAAAGCATCAAGAACATTTAGCCAAAATTCTGCTATGTTTTTCAAATTATATTGTTCTTCCGGCAAAAGTAACGGTATAAAAAATTGATTAAAATCATTTTTGCGTAGTTCCACTTCTATTCGTTTAAGTAATGTTGTTTTTCCCATTCCACGCTGTGCGATAATTAAATAATGCTGCGGAATGCTATTAACACTTTCCTTCTTTAATTTTTCAATCAAAAAATTAAAGAGTTTAGTGCGAGCAACAAACAAAGCTTCTACATCGCTATCACTCGTGCGCTGAGGATTATAAAGTCCTATCTGACTTAATGACAATTTCTTTTCCATATATTTATCTTACAAAACGGTTATACCAAAAATCCCTTAAAAGCGGTGAGCGAAATGCATATTTTAACTCCTTTGTGTCAATTATATATCCATCATTACGAAGCATATACAACAATTTGTTCAGAACCTGTTCCGTTTTTTCTTCATCTTCTATCTTCGCATACAGCACATTAAATAAATTCGCCCTATTCTCTCCTTCTTTAATTTTAGATAAGTTTTTTAGTACCAATCTTGAATATATTTCGTAATCGCCATATTCATTCAATCTTTCATCCCATGTATTTAAATGTTTTTCATTGATTAATCGTAAATATGCCTCATTAATAGTTTCTTCTGAAATATCTTTTCCTTGAATTTTCACAAATTGATCAATATTTGAAAATAAAATTTGAATAAAATACGGCAAATTCCAACCCAATTTTTCTAGCGTATAAGCTATATGTTCATCAGTAAAATTCAAACTTTCTGAATCAGCAAGCTTCTTTATAAATTTAACTGCTTCATCATGATTAAATTCATCAATTGGGAAACTATCAACATCATTCAAAGCGTAGCTAAGGTTATGCAGATTAGTAAAATTATCAATTCCGATGGAACTACAAAAAATCCATTTAATTTTTGTTCCTGAAGTTTGTCTGAAACTTCTTAACCAGTTTAAGAAAAACTCCACATCGTTAATGCCATCTTTGTTTTTCAGAAGACCATTTAAAAGAATAGTAAGCTCATCAACCATAATCAATGTTTGCTCATTGTGATCCAACAGGTTTTTGAGTTTACTGTAAATGTCTGTTTTATTATTTTTCCATTCGAGAGATAAGGTTGCTCCACCATATTCAATATTTGGCTTTAGATTTTCTAGGATTCCGCCAAGTAAACTTCCAGCTTTTGCTAATGATTTTTGCCACCAGCTTGTTTCTTCAAGTTTTTCAATAAAAAGCTTTATAAATCCATCTTCTGACTTAACTTCTTCCAAATTAAGTTCCAGTGTATTCCAACCTTTGGTTTTTGCTTTATCAAGCAGCTTCTTTGCAAAAGAAGATTTTCCTACTCTTCTTGGAGCAGAAAGGATTAATGAATTACCTTTAGATATCTGGGACCAGGCAAAATCCAATTCTTTCTCTCTCCCATAAAAATTGGCACCTTCAACAGGAGAACCTGTAATATTATTTACTTTCATAGATGAATTATTTTTCTGCAAATATATATACATTTTTAAATATATACAATATTGCATATATAATATTGCATTAAAATACAAATATTTAACATTTCGTGATGTGCAATCGCAACTTATCACAATTAAAATAGTTCTTCGTATCTTTGCACCGTGAAAAAAAGATTCTTCATATACTTTTCGTACAAAGGAACAACTTATCACGGCTGGCAAAAGCAACCAAACGGAATATCGGTGCAAGAAGTACTGACGAAAGCATTATGTACCATTCTGCGGACAGAAATTGAGCTTACCGGGGCCGGGAGAACTGATACAGGCGTTCATGCTAAGCTCATGGCTGCTCATTTTGATGTTGAAAGTGACTTACCTTCTGAATTTGATTTAGCTTCCAAACTAAACAGCTTTTTACCGAATGATATTTGCATTTTCAAAATTGTGGAAGTTCAACCCGATGCGCATGCCCGGTTTGATGCCATTTCACGTAGATATGAATATCATGTAATAACTCAAAAAAATGTTTTTAAAAATGAGTTGGCAGCTCGTGTTAGTGACTCTCTGGACTTTGAACTAATGAATTCTGCAGCCAATACATTGAAAGAATATCGCGATTTTACCAGTTTTAGCAAACTACATACCGACGTAAAAACAAATAATTGTATTATAACGCATGCCGAATGGACTTTGCAGGAAGATGAATGGGTTTTCACCATTCAGGCCGACCGTTTTTTGCGGAATATGGTTCGGGCAATCGTAGGTACCTTGCTGGAAGTAGGGCGTGGAAAAATGTCTGTCAATGAATTTAAGGTCGTAATTGAAGCAAAAGATCGCTGTAAAGCCGGGACTTCTGTTCCTGCTCATGGGCTTTATTTGGTTGAAATTCAATATCCGGGTGAAATTTTCATCCTTTCTTAATTATGAATTATTAATTGTGAATTACTAATTAACAATGTGGTTGATTCTTGCTTTTGTTTCTGCTATTTTATTGGGTTTGTATGAGGTTTTTAAAAAGGTTTCATTAAAAGAAAATGCGGTAATTCCGGTCATCTTTTTATCAATAGTATATTCCTGCCTTACGCTTGCTCCTTTCATTATAATTTCAAATTTCTTTCCCGAATTGTTGAAAAATTCAATTTTCTTTGTACCGAAAGTTGATTTTCATGCTCATTTACTTTACATCCTGAAAGCGGTTATCGTTTTGACTTCGTGGCTTTTTGCATATTTTGCTTTGAAACATTTACCAATTTCACTGGCATCGCCAATTAAAGCCACTCAACCAATGTGGACGGTTCTTGGAGCAGTTCTGATTTTCAGCGAGAAACTGAACGGCTTCCAGATTGCCGGTGTGGCAACAACACTAGTTTCGTTTTTTATGTTTTCATTTGTCGGCAAGAAAGAAGGAATTTCGTTCAGAACCAATAAATGGTTTTGGTTTATCGTTATGGCCACACTTACCGGCGCTGTAAGCGGACTGTATGACAAATACCTGATGAAAATATATGATCCCATGTCGGTACAGGTTTATTACACCTTTTATCAGGCCATTATTATGGGAATTATTACTTTGTTCCTCTGGGCACCAACCCGCAAGAAAACGACTCCGTTTCACTTTAAATGGGCTATTTTCTTTATTTCATTCTTTTTGGTCACGGCAGATTTCGTTTATTTCTATGCGCTTTCAGAAAACGATTCCATGATTTCTGTAGTTTCAACCATTCGACGTTCGGGCGTAATCGTTCCGTTCTTATACGGTGCTTTTGTGCTGCGGGATAAAAATATTAAATTGAAAGTCATCGATCTCATTGGTGTACTCGTAGGAATGTTTCTTTTATACCTTGGATCAAAATGATTTTAAGATTAACTCAAACAATTAAATAACAGACAAATAGATACTATTTCCAACGGAATTTATCTATTTATCTATTTGATAAAATAAAAATCGCAGAATTTGTTTGATAATTAGATGAAAATTAGTACTTTTGCAAGCCCAAAGAATAAGAAAGAAAAATAAATTAAAACATACAGATATGAAAAGCGGAATCCATCCTGAAAATTATCGTCCGGTAGCATTTAAAGATATGTCGAACGGTGACACCTTTATTTCCCGTTCAACCGTAAACACGAAAGAAACTATCGATATTGATGGTGTAACTTATCCTGTGGTTAAAATGGAAATTTCAAGTTCTTCACACCCTTTCTACACAGGTAAATCGAAACTGGTAGATACTGCAGGACGTGTTGATAAGTTTATGAACCGTTATGCAAAACGCATGGAAGGTAAGAAATAAGCTTCATTGTAACGAAACAAAAAAAAGTCCCAACGTCAAAACGTTGGGACTTTTTTTATGGTTTTTGTATCCAGATTTTCCCTTTAAAATTGTAAAGTATTGGTTTATCTGATAATAATGGTGAAATTTGTTTCCGATCATCATCGCTTAAAAATTCGAGCGTATTATTCGTTGCAATAATTCCTAAATAATTTCTGCTGAATGACAATGCTACAAAACTCGTTTCCAGTTGTTTTTCCACCCATTTTCTGTCTAAATTTGCTGATTGGCTATTTTCAGTATTCATCCATTCAGTAGCTTTGGGCAACGTAAATGTGATTGGTATATTATTCCATGCCGTATCATAAAATTCCACCACCGACTGGCATATTGGGCTACAAACCGTACGAATAATTCCAATTGCAGGGGTAATACTGTCAATTTTAAAAACTTTCATTTCAAACCTTGAGTTTTGTGTATTTTGAATAATAAGACAAGACTGAATAGAATCAAAAAACAGTAAACGTGTCTGACCTCCAAACCGATTGGTGATGGTATCACCTTGTTTTGCTTTATAATACTCTAATAATTCAAGCCGGTTTTGTTTTGTGAGTACAGGGTTTAAGCCATCAGGCATACTTATATAGAGACTTTCCACTGTTTGAGCTGTCAAACAATGCGTTATCCATACTAAGCATAAAAAAATCAGACTTTTATTTTGCAATAGGTTTAACAGTTTCTTCATTCTTATTCTTTTTTGTTCCACCGAACATTTGCCAGTAATATTTAAACAAGTCATTCACGGTTTCAAAATCTTCCTTGTATACAAACCCAACTCCCTGCGACAGTTTGGACGTTCCGAGATAATAGCGGTCGATAGTATGGTTATACGCCTTAAAACGCAACTTACCAGACTCAGAAAGTAAGTATTCCAAATCCACGTCTCCGATAAATCTATTTGTGTTAGTCGTTAAATTATCTATTCGATAACCCAGATTTCCGTTTATAATCAAGCGGTTATTCGGTTGATATAAAATTTGTGCCTGAGCTTGTCCACCCTGAGTATTTGTTAAATTCGATTTTTGATAATCTAGACCAACTGATACATTATTAAACATTTGCGAAAGCCAGCTATTTAACTGACTGCTAAACGTAGACATAATGAATGAAAATCCTTCATTCGAAGCTATATTTGTATTATATGTTTGAGTACGCATATAATCTGGGGTATAAAACTTATTAAATAGTAACAAATACAGGATCTGTCGGTTCATCATTTCGTCTGTATTCACTATATTTTTTACAGCCTGCTTCACTCCTTCGTCACTCTGAGGCAAATCCAGATCGAATTTAATCGTTGGTTTCATTAAATCATCCGTCAGTTTCAAAACACAATTAACAGGTGCTGTTGTACTCATATTTTGCACCTGAACCTGATTAGTAGCAAGATCTTTTAATGATACTTTAAGTGGATATATGGCTCTTAAGTTTACCTGTGCCTTAAATGGATCACCTGTCCACGAGATGGTGCTTCCCTGATCAATTTTAAATTCCTTACGGAATAAATTCTGCATTGTAAACAAGTAATAACCATTATTGATTATATATGTTCCATAAAGTTTGATATCTGAAAATGTGTCGAATTCAACTCTCAAATTTCCAGTTCCTCTACCTGTTATTTTGTCACCACCCTTTGGATCTACAATTAATTCCATATCTGCATCCGGTGTAACTTCAATTTGTAAATTTACTTTCACATTAAAAGCATTTTCAGGAGTTTTGGGACCAACGACTTCCTTTTGTATTTTATCTTTTTTATTTACAAAATTAATAAATCCATTTTCGGAGGCTTTGGAAGCACCACCCATTTGGATAAAGCATTTTGTTTGAGGTTTAGAGACAGCATTAACCACAATATTAGCTTCTTTTTCATCGCCGAAAATGCGGACAGTTCCATTTGCATAGGCCTTACCGAAGAAATAATCATTATCCTCTGTATGGGTATTCAATGCAAGAATATGATTGCTGCGAAGATTCACGTTATATTGCATTTCTTTGAAAATACCGTTATGGGTAACTAAACCCGACATGGAACCGGTGTTACGTTCCTGATCATAAATGGTTATATTTTTAAACTCAATAGTTTTTCTGGTTAAATGCACCGAATCATTAAAAGTGTATTTTGTTTTCAGCATTTTCACCGATGCCTGTCCGTTTGTGACAAATCCATCACCTGCAAAACCCATGGTTTTTGAAGGGCCGTACATCCGGATAAATCCACTGGCGTACCCTTTAAAATTTTGAACTACACTTTCGAAAAATGGATCTAAAAACTCAAGATTTACTTTTCGGGCATCAAACATAAAATCAAGCGAATCGGTTTTTGGAATATAAACTCCTTTTACAAGGGCAACGGTGTCCTTTTGATTTAAAAATATTGCATTTGCCTTTACAAGTTTATTTTCTTTATCCCAACTCGAAAACAGCTTTGCATCGCCCATTAATTTATGGTTAAGTTTTACATCTTTAACCGAGAAATTTGCTTCAACAATAGGTTGAGTAAATAAATTGCGCAGCGAAGCTTTTCCGGTTGCAATTCCACCAATATTTATAGTCTTTAATTTCAAAAGATTAAATACAAAATCAAGATCCAGTTCGTTCATATCTACCATCAGAACATCAAGCTGATTTGTAGAGGCAATTCCGTTTATATGTACAAATTGTTTATGATTATCAAAAAGAAAGTTATGAATCTGAATGGCACTATCTGTCTTGAAATCAATACTGCTACGATGAATATCCCATGTAGAATCTGCAATAATTATTTGAGTCGGGAGAATCGAAACATTGGCAGCAATTTTTCCCCCGTTATTATTAAACTTTGTGATGGTCTGAATTTCTCCGGCATTTGTAATTTTCTGAGAGTTTTGCCAGCCAATCAGCGCTGATAATGAGTCATTCGAAGCTGAAGAAAGTAAATACAGACTTATTACTTCCTCTTTTTGGTGTAAGAGTGCCCTTGTAGTAATATCCAATTGTTTTTTTGGATTCTCACAATGTAAATTTATATTTTCCAGATAGAGTTGATTTGATTTTATCATAGGCACATTAGCCTGTAAATCAATCCTGTTTGTCTTATCATCGATATAACCTTTAAGCGTAGTAACCCCTTCAATTTCATAAGGTAATTCGAGAACATTAAATAAATCTTTTGTATTGGCAATATTCAAATCCATGTCGATATGATTTGAATATTGTTCTTTTAAGCCGTTAGATGGTGCTGCAAGTGATGGCAAATATTTAATCATAATCTGATTAATTGTGAGTCCGATAGTACTATATTTGAAGTCGCCATCCAATGAACCATTAACAAAATCAGAATTTATAATGAAATGAGTTATATTTTTCTCGATGCGCGAAACAAACTGAATCTGATCAATATTGAGCGTTTTATTCTTATTTGTAAAACGTATATTTTCAAAATTTAGAAATCCATTTATATTATCCGGAGAATTTCCAACCATATTCGTTTTACCTGTAAATGATAAGGTTGCTCCCGGATATTTGGTAATAAGATGAAGCGCATTCAGATTTGTATTATTGACATCCAAATCAAAGTCAAAAACAGGTAATTTTTGGGTCAAATCAATAATTCCTTTAAAATGTGCATCGATATTTTCATCCTGTACATCCACATTTCCATCAAAACCTTTACCATCGTATTTCCCATTAAACTGAATATCGCGGTACGAATAATTATTAAACTGAAGTTCGGGAACTTTAGCTTCAATCACGCCCTGCAAGGGTTTATTTGCTTTTTTTGAACCCTTTGTGTTGAAATTAAAGACGACCTTCCCTAACTGCTTATTATTTAATAGTTTTCCTAACTGAAAATTCGATGATTTCAAAGTCCCATTGTAGGTAAGATCCTTTAATTCATGCTCAAGTTTAATCAAAATATCTGTTGATACACTTCCAAGATTAGTGGTCAAATTTCCGTAAGCCACCAGATTACTCAAAAAACCGGTGACATTTCCTTTATACCGAAGCATCCCCAACTGATTCATTTCTTTTGGAAGCAAAAAAGGTTTACGGGTCATATCCGACACAAAATCCTGTAAATCACTCTTTTCAACATTCAGTTCGTTTATTTTCCCATAAATAAAAGCTTCTTTAATGTCAGGGAGTCCGTTAATATCCAAGTCGGCATTCAGCAAAAAAGTTTTACCGTATTTAATCTCCATTTTTTTAAATCGCAAACTGGAAATTCTGCCGGATATTAAACCTTTCAGTGTAGCCGTTCCCCGAACATTTTTAAACTCTGGAATAAATGCTTTTAAATCGGCAAGTGCAACATGTGCTGAACTGATGGGAGCATTCCATTTTACTTTTTCAGCAAACTTTTTCAGGTCAGCCAGACTATCATATTTTAAAGTAATATTTTCAAGAAGCAGTTTTGAATTTGGAAGTTGTATATCAAAATATGGCATTTGAACACCTGTATGAGAACCTGTTATTTGCGTGGAAAAATTCGTCAATTCCAATCCGGATTGCTCGGTGGCATTTAATTGGATAATTTTGGCATTCAATGTATCATTATTGAGTATATCAATCGAAATATCGGTATTTATACTGGTGAATTTCAATTTATTTCCATTGAAAACACCGGCAGGAATTTTTGCTTGCGGCTGTTGATTCGTAAAATTAAACGATGAGTTTTTCAGCCTCAAATGGTTGATTTTGTAAACTACATTTTCAGATTTTGCAGTTGGCGGTTGCTGGAAAGCTTTTAATACAAAATCAAGGTTTGTGTGTCCTGAAGAATCGACAACAAGGTTTGCATATAGCCGGTCTATTTCAAATGAAGTAATTTTTACCTGACTTTTCAGTAGTTCCCAAAAATTGAAACGTGCGCTTATGTTTTTAGAGTAAAGAAGCGTATCCCCGTGTAAATCTTCAATATATAAATCATCAATGGAAATGGAATTGAAAAGTTTATATTCAATTTTACCAACCGATACTTTTGAATGTAAACGATTCGAAAGTTCAGTGGTCACACTTTGTGCAATATAATTCTGTATCAGGCTGGTTTGAATCAACATGAACAAGAGCGTTAGAAATAAAATTATTCCTGCAACGCTAAAACCTGATATTTTAAGTGTTTTTTTTATACCTTTGAACTTTGTTTCGCAAAAGTAAATAATAATTCGTGAATTACGCAAGGAAACGGCTATAACAAAGCAATTAATAATTAAAAAAAAGAAGAATTACAATTGTTGTGCCATTAAAAAAGCGTTCATACTTTTGAAACAAACGAGTATCTAAATTTATCATAAAAAAATGAATTCAACCATCATATTAGGCATAGAATCTTCGTGCGATGACACCTCTGCTTCGGTTATTCGCGATGGGGTTATGCTTTCTAATGTAATTGCAAATCAAGCCGTTCACTCCAGTTTTGGAGGAGTTGTACCGGAATTGGCATCGCGGGCGCATCAACTCAATATCATTCCGGTTGTTCATGAAGCTTTAAAACGTGCCGGAATAAAAAAAGAGCAATTAAGTGCCGTAGCTTTTACACGGGGTCCCGGACTTCTCGGTTCGTTACTTGTAGGAACGTCATTTGCAAAAGGACTTTCGCAAGCATTGAATATACCTTTGGTTGATGTTAATCATTTGCAGGCACATGTTTTAGCACATTTTATCAGCGAAGGAAAAGCGGAAGAAAAGCGTCCGGAATTCCCGTTTCTGTGTTTGCTTGTTTCAGGTGGAAATTCCCAAATCGTTTTGGTGAAAGCATATAACGACATGGAGGTAATCGGACAAACAATAGACGATGCTGCCGGTGAAGCTTTTGATAAATGTGCCAAAGTAATGGGACTGCCTTATCCCGGCGGACCTCATATCGACAGATTGGCTAAAAATGGAAATCCGAAAGCTTTTAAATTCAACAAACCACAAATTCCGAACTACAATTATAGTTTCAGTGGTTTGAAAACATCATTTTTATATCTGTTGCGCGATAACGTGAAAGAAAATCCTAACTTTGTGGCTGAAAATCTGAATGACTTATGTGCATCACTTCAGGCCACAGTTGTAGAAATATTAATGAATAAACTTCGGAAAGCCGCAGCCGATTTAAAAATAAGTCAAATAGCTGTAGCTGGTGGTGTTTCGGCAAATTCAGCACTTCGTCAGGCCTTTTACGACCACGGAGCAAAATATAA
>JBBQMQ010000037.1:0-16249 GCA_038329115.1 Bacteroidales bacterium | reverse complement strand
CAGGGTGCGACAGTATTATTACAATAAATCTTACGGTAAATCATAATAGCTTCAGTACCATTAATATAACCGCTTGTGATTCATACACTGCTCCAGATCAATCAGTTGATACTGATTCGGGGATATTTACGGCAATAATTCCAAGTACTGCTGGTTGCGATAGTACTATTACAATAAATCTGACAATAAGTCACGGTGTAACCCAAACTCAGACAATACAGATTTTCAAAGGTGTATCATATTCAATCAATGGTAATGTTTACGATAAAGAAGGAACCTACACCGATGTGCTGAAAACTAAACTTGGTTGTGATAGTATTGTAATTACAGTTCTACAATACATTAACATCCCAAACACAATTACTCCGAATGGTGATGGAATTCATGATTTGTTTATGGGAGATTATCCTGTTAAAATATATAACAGAAATGGCATTTTATTATACGAAGGAACAAATGGTTGGGATGGAACACACAATGGTAGACCTGTTTCGCAGGACACTTATTTCTATATCCTTTATTATGGCTCAGAGTCCAAAACCAGAGAAGGTTATATAACTGTCGTCAGGTAAAACATATTTAAGAAAATGAAAAAATTACTTATTGCGCTCATATTTAATGTTTTTGTATTTTCATCAATTGCTCAATCGAATATCAGATTGGATAATTTCTGGGGAAATATAAATTTGATCAATCCGGCAGCGGTGTATGACAAATATGAAGCGGTTTTCAATATTGCAGCACGCAAACAGTGGTTGGGAGTTCAGGGTGCTCCCACAACTTTCCTTGCTTCAGGATCAACTTATCTTGAAGATTATCACACTCAACTGGGTTTGTCTATGATTCAGGATAAAGTCGGCTATACATCTGTTAGTAATGTAAATTTATCATACGGTTATGCTGCAACGCTCAATTACGACTGGCAGCTACATCTGGGATTTGGAGTAAATTATCAGTCACTTTCCTACGATATGAGCACGATTCCAGGCGAGAATGATCCTATCATCAATCAGGGTTTGGTGCCAAGAAGTCTATTCAATGCAGATATTGGTGCAGAACTAACAAATAAGTTTTTGAGAATTGGTGTTGCCAGTCAAAATCTTCTATCCTTATTTCAGACTAACAGACCGTTGCAGATGAATACTAATTTCATCTACGCCAGGTTTTATGAAAACAGCAATAATGTAATTAATTTCGGAGGTGGAGTCTGTGGAATTCAATATGCAGATATTTATCAGGTTGAGTTTAATCTGACCACTTATTTTAAATTCAAACAGGATAACGGTCTGTCCTATAAACCTGATTTATTTGATGTTGGTTTGTTCTACCGAACACAAAGCGAACTGGGTATGATTTTGGGATTTAATCTGAGCGAAGCCATTCATATATCTTACAGTTACAACTACCATCTGGGGGCTATAAGCCTGGGATCTTATGGAACTAACGAGCTTATGATTACCTATAATTTAATGAAAAAACCCGTTTGCCATAATTGCTGGTATTAGAAAAGGATTCATCCTTTTTAAGACAAAATCTCCTTTTTTGTAGAGACATTGTCAACAATGAGTTAATAAACTGAATTATTTTGCTTGACCATTTTATTGTTTTTAATTATTTAAAAGTTGAAACTGTACTTAAGAATTCACTCTATGGAAATAAATAAGTTAACCGACGAAGAACTGATACGTTTATACAAAAATGGAAACTGTAAAGCTTTTGAGATATTGCTATTGCGACACAAATCAAACGTGTATAGATACATATTCTCGCTTACACGCAATCGTGAACTTACCGAAGACTTCTTTCAGGACACTATTATTAAAGCAATACAGACTATACAGCAAGAAAGATACGAAGAATCCGGAAAATTTCTGGCATGGCTTAAACGCATTGCCCATAATTTAATTGTAGATCATTTCTGTTCCGAAAAGAAAATAAACACGTTTTCAACCGATGCTACTGAATTCAATATAATTAATAATTATACATTTTCGGAAAAAAGCATAGAAGATATTATGTATAACGAACAGGTATTGAGAGATGTAGTTAGGTTGGTGGATTTTTTGCCTGTGCCTCAACAATCAGTAGTTCGTATGCGATTTTTCGAAGAACTGAATTTTAACGAAATTGCGCAAAAAGATAATGTCAGTGTTAACACGGCTTTGGGACGTATGCGATATGCATTATTAAATATGCGCCGGATTATTGCCGAAAAAGATATTTGTCTGGAATTGAAATAATTACGAATACTGTTTTTGCTTGTGATTTGCTAAAATTAAATACCAATTACTTTGTGTAATTTAAAAATCACTTCATCTTTCAAACATTTAAATCTCAAAAAATGAAATTTAAAAACTTTAAAATAACAGGTAGATATTTTCTTGGTAAAACTACTAAAATTGCAGTATTCGTGCTGTTCTCGCTTTATTCATCACTGTTTTTGAATATTTATGCTCAGAAAACAATTACCATTTGTAATGGAGGATCTGTTAATTTAACTCCATCCAGTATTGGAACTGTCGTTGAATGGAAAGATCAGGCGGGAAAAATTTTGACACGCACAGATAATATGGGAGTTGTAATCACAGATTTGAGTCCAAGAGTATCGCCAACATCTACAACTTCTTATACAGTAAAGCAGATTTTGGATTCAAAGAATCTTATCCCCTATGGCAACTTTGACCCAAAACCAAGTACTGCAATTGTTAATGCTATGACTACATTTCAATATTGGCCGACAAAACTAAATGGTGTAGATCCAAACTATGGTCAAGGTTATTGTACTATTAACACAAACCCGCAACTACTCTGGGATAGTACGAGGTATGTTCCACGTACTTATGATTGGGGAACGAACTGGTATCGTTCAATTGGCGATCATACAACTGGAACAGGCAACATGTTTATTGCTAACGCTGGAACAGTAGGAGTTGCTTTTAAGGCTTCAGTTAATGTGACAGCAGGAACCAAATATTACATAGGAGCTTGGTTCGCAAACATCAATGTTACTTTTGTAAATCCATATATTATGGATATTTACGTTGGGAATACACTAGTGGGGCATATATCCGGTTCACCAAATTCTAATTGGTATCAAAAGTATGGCTATTGGACTGCAACTACAACCGGAACGGTTAATTTGGAGTTTAGGAACTCTCAACCCGGAAACGATGGTAATGACTTTGCAATTGATGATATTGTATTTTCTCCGGTAGTTGATGAGACAGTTACAATAAAAGTGAATAATTCGGCTATTTCCTCCACTAAAACCATCAATATTTGTTCAAATTCAAGTTATTCTTTTAATGGCAAAAACTATAATACAAGCGGTGTATATACCGATACATTAGTGTCTGTTTATGGGTGCGACAGTTTGGATATTTTAAACCTAAAAGTAAATTTACCAACGGTTGCACCGACAATAAATCAAACAATTTGTCAGGGTGATTCAGTATTATTTCATGGTACTACTTATAAAACAGCAGGGACATATTACGCTCATTTGACCAATGCCGTCGGTTGCGACAGTTTGGCAACGTTGGTTCTGAATGTTAATCCACCTCTTATTGCTACAATTTCAGGCGAGTCAATTATTTGTAAAGATTCTATTGCTCCCAATCTTGTTTTTAAAGGAGAAGGAGGAATTGCACCTTATACTTTTACTTATCAGATAAATGGTGGAATAACTAAATCTGCTATCACAACTTCAGGAGATTCAGTTTCAATTGTTGTACCCACAAATACTCCCGGGACTTTTACGTATAAACTGATTAGTGTTGCCGATACAAAAGGATGTTCGTCTTTACTGAATGCCAGTCATGTGCTTACTATTGAGGATTGTTATACGTTCATTACTATTCCGAATGCTTTTTCTCCAAATGGTGACGGTTTTAACGACACATTTGGAGCTGCAACGAAAGGAATTACAGAAATTAAACTGGATATAAATGACAGAAATGGTCGACTTGTATTCTCCATTGATAGTATAACCGGACGCTGGAATGGATTAATGCCTTCGGGCGAACAGGCTCCTGTAGGTGTTTACTTTTATAAATATGGTGCAAAAGGTGCAGATAATAAGTTATATGCCGATCAGGGGAGTGTAAGTTTGTTCCGGGAAATGATAGATTCTACTCCACTTAATATTACTCCAAATCCTGTAAAAGGGAATGCAATAGTAAATATAAGCCAAATAAAAGGAATAAAAAAGATATCAATTTATAATACATCCGGAAAAAATGTAAGTACGTGGTTTACTTCGGAAGATGTATTCGAATTTGATAGTTCTCAACTCACAAACGGACTTTATATTTTGAAAGTCAATTCTAACAACCAGGTTGTATTTGTAAAATTCATTAAAGAATAAATGTTATGAAAAAAAATATGAAATCAATACTTCTAATTGCAATATTGCTGATTTTTGGTACAAGCGTATTTGCTCAAAATACCGAATGTTCCGGAAACAGTAAAGTGGCTGCACAAGGGTCATTTACTCTAGGCTATAATTATTCCTTTACAACCAATGCTAACGGCGATGTAACATTTGTATGCGAAATGCTTGACCCGAAAACCAGTGTTAACGGGTATGCCTGGACTTACAACCCGAATTTTGCAGAGGTTGGCATGTCATTAGTTTCGGGGCAAAAGTATACTAAAACCTTTACCGGTCAACTCAATGGTGCAACGTTTAAAGTCGGCTGTAAATTTTCGTTTGCAGGTGGTATGTCGGTAACTCAAACATTTTCGTATACAGTAGGCAGCAATTGTGGCATTATTCCGGGGGCACCTACCCTTACCACTACGGCAGCAACCTCAATAACTTCAACATCAGCCATAAGTGGTGGAAATATTACAGTTGGCGGCACCTCTTCAGTTACAGCACGAGGTGTTTGCTGGAGTACTGAATCCACTCCAACTGTAGATTTGCTAACAAAAACAACGAATGGAACGGGTATCGGCACTTTTACAAGCAATATCACTGGCCTTACTCCCGGGATTAAATACTATGTAAGAGCTTATGCAACAAATACTGCCGGAACAAATTATGGATCAGAAATTACTTTTACAGCTCCAGATACCGAACTCC
Source organism: Bacteroidales bacterium (assembly GCA_038329115.1). Classification (GTDB taxonomy): domain Bacteria; phylum Bacteroidota; class Bacteroidia; order Bacteroidales; family Paludibacteraceae; genus Paludibacter. The sequence goes on along the minus strand of JBBQMQ010000037.1, from coordinate 11,163 downwards.
CGACAGCGTTTTCAGCAACAATCGGTACTCCTTTGTCAACATCAATTCTTTTTTTGCTTAAAGCCTCAGATAATTCTGGTTCAATTACTTATACTATTACATATGGACCCACAACTATTAAAATTCCGGGAGTTTCGGGAAAAGAAGTTTCATATACTATTACCGATTTGTTGCCTGCTACTAATTATTCTTTTTCCATAACTGCAAAAGATGCCACAGGGAATGTTGCAGCTACTGGGCCTATTATTCTAACTGCTAAAACCAGGCCAGGCGTTACATCTGCACCAGTGCCCACAGTTGATGCAAATAGTGTAACTTCCATATTTAGTGATAGTTATAATTCCATTAATGGGACACTTTTCAATCCAATGGGGATACAAAATACGGTGGTATCTTTGGTTCAGGTATCGGGTAATACCACATTAAGGTATTCCTTTTTCGATTTTGAAGAAACCGAACTGGGCAATGACATAGATTTAGCTGCTCTTGGAATGACCAATATACATTTTGATGCCTGGACTGAAGATGAAACACTGTTAAAATTTTCTTTGATAAACAAAACACCCTATTTAGAAAGTGCTTATACCATACCGGCTTTTGTAAAAGAACAATGGAATAAGTACGATGTGCCTCTTAGTGAATTTACGAAGAAATCCGGATTTACAACTAATTGTATTTTTAAATTTAAAATTGAAGGTTCAGGAAATTTTGGATCCGGTTTAAAAACGGTTTATATTGATAACATTTTCTTTTGGGGACCTCCTACTGCTCTTCAATCCATTCCTATAGATAATGACATCAAACTTTACCCAAATCCGGTTAAAGATAAGATTACAATAAAAGCCAAATCAGAAATAAGTCAAATAGTTGTGCGTAATTTATTGGGACAAACAGTAGAAGCAACAATGGTTAATGATTTTGAAAAATCTATAGACTTTAATCCAATTTCATCCGGAAATTATTTTATCACAGTGAAATTTAGTAACGGACAATCAACAACACGGAAGATTGTAAAAATTTAATTTTTTCTAAATTGGAACTAATTATTCTCAGAAGTTTTAGAAATCTATTTTTAAGATTAAATTAACCATCAATCATTTTTGCAATAAACATCATGTAATTTATAAATCAAAATTTTACCAGAATTTGTCTGTTAAAACAGACATTAATTATGTAAATATTTGAGGTGAAATGAGGCTTTATATATGTTTCAAAACACATATTCCGATATACTGTTGATTATCAGATTTATTTACGGTTTTGTGTAGTGATTTTGTGTAGTTATACTACCGTTTGTTTGAATTTTTGTGTGGTAAAAAACTTCCTGAATTATCCGGATATCTTTAATTTTGTATCTTCAAATAGTTTTGCCATTGCGGTTAAGCTCTGGTTTTTTTAGTCAACGAACCATTTCTGCCGAATTCGGAAGCACATCCATTAATTTATGAAATTTACAATTCTAAACATCAGTATGCATCGTAGAATTATTATCGCTACTTTTCTTTTGCTATCGGCATATTCAGGATTTGCCCAAACATCAAACTCATCTGAAAATTACAAATTAGTTTGGGAAGATTCTTTTAACGGAAATAAGATTAATACTAAATACTGGCAAATCGTTACCGATGGGAATAGTGGAGGAGGAAATCAGGAACTTCAATATTATCATCAAAAAAACATTAAGGTTGGGAAAGAACCACAAACTGGAGAGAAATGTCTTATTATTACAGCAAAAAAAGAAAACTTCTCTTCGAAAAAAGCAACCTCGGGAAAACTTACTACTCAAAATAAAATTTCATTCAAATATGGAAAAATAGAAGCGCGAATTAAACTACCAAAAACAGAAAATGGCCTATGGCCCGCCTTCTGGTTGTTGGGAAATAATTATCCTCAAACTCCCTGGCCAACCTGCGGCGAAATAGACATTGTGGAAATGGGAAGTAAAAGTGGTATTGAACAAGGTATCCAAAATCGTTATTTTACAGGGGCTTGCCATTGGGGCGCATCATATAACGATGGCAAGTATCCAAACTACGGAAAGCCAACCCTGAGTACATATAGCTTACAAGAAGATTTTCATTTATATACTCTGATTTGGGACAAAAAGCTAGTGAAAATGTATTTAGATTTGGACAAATTTCCAAATAATGAGCCTTATTATGAAATGCAAATTGATGGAGAAAATGTTCCTGACAGTCCCGATAATCCTGCTAAATTCTTTCACAAACAATACTTTATTATTTTTAATATTGCTGTTGGAGGTACATTTCCGCAAATAACTGATATAGATAACATTACAGCCCTTAAAAATAGTGAAGCAAGAATGTATATTGATTTTGTCAGGGTTTATCAAAAAAATATTGCTGAGGAAGAATTTACCAGTGTTACATCGCCAAAATAAAGATCATAACGAAATTTTGTTTTCCTGCTGAACAATAATATCAATAAGTTTCTTTCTATCTTTACATTCTGAATTGTTATGATTGTATTTATAACGGAATAGTTATTGTAATAACTTTATTTTTAAACAATTATGGATAAAATTTCTTCAAAACTATCCTTCAAAGAAAAGATCGGGTATAGTTTAGGCGATACTGCCTCTCATTTTGTATGGGATATGGTCGGATTTTGGCTTTTGTTTTTCTACACCGACGTATATGGAATTTCAGCGGCTGCAGCCGGAACAATTATGTTGGTCGCCCGTTTCTGGGACATGGCTATCGATCCGATAATTGGTGTAGTCTCGGATAGAACAAAATCTCGCTGGGGAAAATTTCGACCATATATCTTATTTGGTGCAATTCCTTACGCTGTTTTGGCTATTCTCACATTTACAACGCCCAGCTTCGGTGAAGTCGGAAAAATTATTTATGCAGGTGCAACTTATGTGCTTTTGATGACTGCATACGCCACCATTAATCTACCTTATTCTGCTTTGGGAGCTGTAATGACCGACGATACCTACGAACGTGCCGGATTAAACACCTATCGGTTTATTGCGGGTTTTACCGGACAATTTATTGTTACGGGACTGGCATTGACGTTGGCAAAATATTTCGGAAATGGAAATAAAGCACAAGGTTTTCAATATACAGTATTGCTGTTTGCAGTTCTAAGTTTGGTGTTCTTTTTTATCACTTTTCAAACTACGAAAGAACGCGTTCAACCTCCAAAAGCTCAAAAAAATTCGCTGAAAGAAGATTTGGGAAATTTGTTTAAAAATCCCGCCTGGGTAATTTTGGCTATTGTGGGCATCGTTTCATTCATTATGTTTGCCATGCAAAATGCCGCCATTGCCTATTATTTTAAATATTATCTCGGCAAGGAAGACAATGTTCAGTGGTTCAACGTAATAGGAACAGTCGCGCTTATTGTGGCATTGCCATTTTCCAAACCATTGGCAAAGCGTTTTGGTAACAGGAATGTTTTTATCGGCAGTTCGTTGATTTCGGGTTTATTCTTCATTCTGATTTATGTGTGTGGCGTAAAAGATATTACCACCATCTATGTATTCAATGTCATAGCTAAAATGGCTTATGCGCCTGCAGTTCCATTGCTTTGGACTATGATTGCAGATTCAGCCGATTATGGTGAATGGAAAACCGGTCGTCGTGCAACAGGTTTATACTTTTCCGCCGCTGTGTTTGCTCAAAAAGCCGGTTGGGGAATTGGAGCTGCTATTGCCGGTTGGATTTTAGCCATTTCTTCATTTGTTCCAAATGTAGTTCAGAACGGAACTGCTATAACCGGCATCAAATTATTGGTTTCTGTTATCCCGGGAATCTTATATATGTCGTGCGCCATTTTCATGATTTTCTATAAAATCGATGCCAAAACCACCGATTTGATGAAAAAGGATCTGGATAAAAGAAGAGAACCCCTAACCCCTAAAGGGGAATAAGACGGTTCAATTGAAATTAATTATAATACAATACTAATTTAGTTCCCCTTTAGGGGCTAGGGGTCATTATGGAAAACTTTTTTATTGGAAACAATCCGGTAATAGCCGGAAAACAGGAAATTAAAGGACAATTTGTCCAAATTGACGATGAAAAATATTATCAGATAAAAAATTACGACCACATGTTGCCGTTTTTTATCAGTCTGGCAAGCGATTCAAATCATTGGATGTATATTTCAAGTACTGGAGGTTTGTCGGCCGGTCGTAAAAATCCTGATGAAGCGTTGTTTCCGTATTACACAGATGACAAAATTAACGAATCGTACGAAATTACTGGCAGCAAAACCATTTTACATGTTACCAAAGCCGGAAATCAATATTTGTGGGAACCTTTTTCCGAGCGAAATAGAGGTGTTTATACCATCGAACGTAACATTTCTAAAAGCACAACCGGCAATAAAATAGTTTTCAGTGAAAAGAATCTTGATTTAGGATTGACATTCAGTTATGCATGGATGAATGCCGATGATTTTGGTTGGATTAAGAAGAGTGAGTTGAAAAATGATGGCAACGATGCTGTTGAAGTTTATATTGTCGATGGTTTGCAAAATATTTTGCCTTCCGGCATTGATAAATTTACTCAAAACACATTCTCAACGCTGGTAGATGGGTACAAAAAGACAGAATTGGTTGAAAATTCATCATTAGCACTTTATCGCATGGAAGCAATTCTGGTTGATAGGGCTGAACCGAGTGAATCATTAAGAGCCAATACAGTTTGGAATACAGGACTTGAAAATGCTATATATTTATTGAGTTCATCACAACTGGATGCTTTCAGAAACGGGCAAAAACCAACGCCTGAAGTTGAAGCAAAAGGAGTTCGCGGAGCCTTTTTTGCCTGTGCAAAAATCGATTTAAAAGATTCGGAAACCAAGAGCTGGTATTTTGTAGCTGAAGTAAGTCAGGATGCAACTCAGGTGAATAATTTATTGAAATCAATTTCCGAAACAAAAAACAGTTCATCTATTCTTGAACAAAATATTGAAAAAGGAACCAAAAACCTGCAAAATATTGTGGCTCAGGCTGACGGAATTCAACAAACAGCCGACGAAAACGGCGTTGCCCGTCATTTTTCCAATGTATTATTTAACACGATGCGAGGTGGGATTTACAGCGAGAATTATACCATTTACGCTACCAACTTCATCCAACATATAAAACATTTTAATGTTCCACTGTGTAAAAAACATTCTGATTTTCTCTCAAAACTTCCGGTTTCTATTGATTACAATGAACTTGACAAGTTGATTCACGAACAAAACGATGCAAATTTATATCGTTTGTTTCAGGAGTATTTACCATTGACTTTCAGCCGCCGCCATGGCGATCCGAGCCGTCCGTGGAATTCGTTCAATATTAAAGTTAAAGATGAAAATGGTAATAAATTGCTGGGCTATCAGGGAAACTGGCGCGATATTTTCCAAAACTGGGAAGCTTTATCGTTATCTTATCCCGGTTATATCAATGGAATTATTGCCAAATTTGTAAATGCAACCACTGCCGATGGCTACAATCCGTATAAAATAACCGAACAAGGCATTGACTGGGAAGTCATTGAACCTGAAAATCCATGGTCGAATATTGGTTATTGGGGCGATCATCAGATTATTTATTTGCTAAAACTCATGGAAGTTTCGCATAATTATTATCCTGAAAGCTTGCTTTCGTGGCTTGACAAAGAGATGTTTGCGTTTGCAAATGTGCCTTACAAACTGAAAAGCTACAACGAAATTGTTGCCAATCCCAAAAATTCAATTCGTTTCGACGCCAAACTTCATCACTCAATTGAAAAGCTCGAACAAACATACGGATCAGATGCCCGACTGATTTTGACTTCAGATAACGAAGTAAAACTGGTAACTTTCACTGAAAAAATTCTGGCTACTTTATTGGCTAAACTAAGCAATTTCGTTCCCGAAGCAGGTATTTGGATGAATACGTTGCGTCCGGAATGGAACGATGCCAATAATGCACTGGTTGGGACCGGAGCTTCCATGGTAACTTTGTATTACATGCGTCGGTTTGTGGCTTTCACAATGGATCTTTACAAGAGTTCGCCGCTTGAGAAGTATACTGTATCTGAAGAAATGAATTCCTTTTTCGGTGAAGTATTTACGGCATTACAGAATCATGAATCTTTGCTCGAAAAAGGCTTTAATAATATACAACGACGTCAGATTGCAGATGAATTGGGAAAAGCCGGTGAAAATTACCGAACAAAAATTTACAATGAATCTTCATCAAAAAAAGAAGTTCTTGCAAAACAGGATTTAAATTATTTCTTTGAAGTGGTATTGAAATTTATCGACCAGTCTATTTCGGTAAATAAACGTGAAGACAAACTCTATCACGCTTATAATCTGGTTAGTTTCTCTGACAATGAAGTTGCCATCCGCCATTTGTACGAAATGCTTGAAGGTCAGGTTGCCGTATTGACATCGGGTAAATTAACTCCGGTTAATGCTGTTGAATTGCTCGATGCACTACGAAACAGCGCCCTTTATCGTGCCGACCAGTTAAGCTATATTTTGTATCCTAATAAAAAATTGCCATTGTTTCTGGATAAAAATCATATTCCTAAAGAAGCTGTAAATCGTATTCCGCTTCTTCAAAAATTGGTTTCAGCCGGCAACACCAATATTATTAGCAAAGATAACAAAGGAGAATTTCATTTCAATGCCAATTTCAATAACGCCGGATTCCTTACTGAGGCTTTAAATAAATTGAAAACGGGTTCTGCTTTCGAAATTTCTGATAACGAACAACTTCAAATCGAACAATTGTATGAAAAAATGTTCGATCATCAATCGTTTACAGGCCGTTCCGGAACATTCTACAAATACGAAGGTTTGGGTTGTATCTATTGGCACATGGTTTCGAAACTGCTGTTGGCAATAGGCGAAAATATCAAAAAAGCCATTTTGGAAAAAGCCGATGCTGAGATTATAGAAAAACTTAAACGTCATTATGCAGAAGTAAAAACCGGTATCGGAGCACACAAATCTCCGGCTGATTATGGTTCATTCCCTTTCGATCCATATTCACACACTCCAATGATGGCTGGCGTTCAGCAGCCGGGCATGACGGGTCAGGTAAAAGAGGATGTTATCAGTCGGTTCTTTGAATTGGGCGTACAGGTGGAAAATGGTTGTATAAAAATAAATAAATCGATGCTGAAAGCTGATGAATTTATTCGGTCAACCTCCGAACACCCGCATTTAAAATTCAGCTATTGCTCTGTTCCATTTGAATATATACTTGATGAAAATGAAGGAATAGAAGTGAAATACGTTGATAAGAAAACAGAAAGCACAACTGATTATTCATTAAATTCACTTCAAAGTCAGACAATTTTCAATCGTGATAAAAAGATTGAAAAAATAATAGTCCACCTGAAAAAGTAAACTTATAATTTCACCCAATTTTCCACTTAAAATAGTCCCGAATTTCTTTCGGGGCTATTTTTTATACCAAAAACAATCGATTTTTGTATTTTTATTCAAATCAAATAAATAACATTGTTGTTTAACATAAAATAACTCTGTTTTCGGAAAAATCGCATTTTTAAGGGGAAACAATTAAATCAATTGAGTCAATGTCTATTGTTATCATCAAAAAATTAGATTTAATGCTCTTCTTATTGTATATTTATTAAACAAAAATTAAATTTTATACAGGAATAAAGAAATTTTTCTCTAATTCCTTTCATACTATAAAAATTTGTAGTACTTTTGTCGCGTCAAAAGAGGTATTAGCGAGAAAAGAGATAGAAAAATAAAATAACATCATTTAATTATTAAAAAAATGGCAAATTTAGATTTATCAAAGTATGGTATTTCGGGAAATTTCGAAATTGTACACAATCCAACGTACGAAGAATTGTTTCAAGCAGAAATTGATCCAAAAAACGAAGGTTTTGAAAAAGGTGTAGTAACAACTTCTGGAGCAGTATCTGTTGACACAGGTAAATTCACCGGACGCTCACCTAAAGATAAATTCTTTGTAAAAGATGCAGTAACTGATGAGCATTTATGGTGGGATGGCACTATTAACCGCCCAACAACTCCTGAAGTATTTGAACATTGCAAAAACTTAGTAACAAAACAGCTTTCTACTGCAAAAACATTATATGTAGTTGATACATATTGCGGTACAAACGAAGATACACGTTTGAAAGTACGTTTTATTATGGAAGTTGCATGGCAAGCTCACTTTGTAACTAACATGTTTATCCGTCCTTCTCACTTTGAATTGGCAAACTATGGCGAACCGGATTTCGTATGTTTGAACGGTTCGAAAACTTCTAATCCTAACTGGAAAGAACAAGGTTTGAACTCTGAAGTATTTACATTGTTCAACATGACTACCAAAATGCAGGTTATTGGTGGAACATGGTACGGTGGTGAAATGAAAAAAGGTATTTTTGCTCTACAAAACTACTATTTACCATTGCGTGGAATGGCTTCAATGCACTGTTCTGCCAACGTTGGTAAAGACGGTGATGTTGCTATCTTCTTCGGACTTTCAGGAACTGGTAAAACTACGCTTTCTGCTGACCCAAAACGTTACTTAATTGGTGATGATGAGCACGGTTGGGATGACAATGGCGTATTTAACTACGAAGGTGGTTGCTATGCTAAAGTTATTGATTTGGAAATGGACAAAGAACCAGATATCTGGAGAGCTATTCGCCGTGATGCTTTGTTGGAAAACGTAACTGTAAATGCAGACGGTACTCCTGACTATACAGCTGCTGCTTCAAAAACAGAAAACACCCGTGTTTCTTACCCAATTTATCATATCAACAAAATCGTTGCTCCTTCTCGCGCAGGACACGCTTCAAAAATTATTTACTTGTCGGCTGATGCATTTGGTGTATTGCCTCCGGTATCTATTTTGGACGAAAAATCAGCTCAATATCACTTCCTTTCAGGCTTTACTTCAAAATTAGCCGGAACAGAACGTGGTATCACTGAACCGGTTCCTTCTTTCTCACCAGCATTTGGTGAAGCGTTCTTGACATTGCACCCAACTATGTATGCAAAAACATTGATTGGAAAAGCAAAAGAACACAATGCTAAAGTATACTTGGTAAACACAGGTTGGAACGGAACAGGAAAACGTATTTCGTTGAAAAACACCCGTGCTATCATTGACGCTATCATCGATGGTTCAATTGAAAAAGCAGAAACAGTAAAAATACCGGTATTGAACTTAGTTGCTCCTACTGCTTTAAATGGCGTTGAAGCGGGCATCCTTGATCCACGTGATACCTACGCTGATGTTGCAGAATGGGAAACCAAAGCAAAATCGCTTGCTGCTAAATACATTGCTAACTTTGAACAATACTGTGACAACGACGATGCGAAAGCATTGATTCCTTCAGGACCACAATTGTAAGAAAGCCCCTAAATCCCCTGAAGGGGACTTTAAGATAAGAAGAGCTGTCCGATTAATTTCGGATGGCTTTTTTTGTTTACTAGTTCTAAAAATGTACCTTTGCATTAATAAGATTCTAAAATCTACATAATTCATAATTTCTAATACAAAACCAATGAAAACAAGAAGTTTAATTTTTTCTCTTTTCTTTTCGCTTGCCCTTTTGCTGCAGGCACAAATTAAGGTGGCGTCCGTTTTGGGCGACAACATGGTATTGCAACGCAACTCCGAAGTAAAAATATGGGGTACATCGGTTGCAAAAGATAAGATAACTATTTCGGTAAGTTGGGATAAATCGAAGGTCAGCACTGTCAGCGATGACAACGGACAATGGATCTTAACAGTGAAAACCACCGGTGCAGGCGGCCCTTACAGCATCACCATTTCCGACCCGAAACAAAAAGTAACATTGAACAATATCCTGTTGGGCGAAGTATGGCTTTGTTCAGGCCAATCGAATATGGAAATGCCCATGCTCGGCTTTGGCGACTCTCCGATTAACGGGGCAAATGATGTTCTGATGGATGCCGATAACAACTCCATACGCTTGTTTACGGTAAAAAAAGCGTCAGTTACCACACCACAGGATACCTGCGTTGGAAACTGGACAATGGCAAATGCCGAAAGTGCAGGGAAATTCAGCGCTGTAGGGTATTTATTTGCACGCCAGCTGCAACGGAAATTAAATGTACCGGTAGGAATGATTTGTTCAAGCTGGGGCGGTTCACGCATTGAAGCATGGATAAACAAAGACTATATGGGCAAATTTCCCGAACCGCTTAAATTCACAACCCAGGAAAAAACCCCTGTTCACCACAAAGCATCGCAACTATACAACGGAATGATCCACCCGATTAAAAATTACGTGATCAAAGGGGCTTTATGGTATCAGGGCGAGTCGAACAGGAGCGACTACCAGTATTACGCCGGGTTAATGGGCGGACTGGTTGAAAACTGGAGGAACGAATTTGGATCAGGTCCCTTTCCGTTTTATTTCGTACAGATTGCACCGTATGGCTACAACAACAGCAAAGATATCCTGTCGGGAAAATTCTGCGACGAGCAGTTAAAGGCAAGCCTGGCTATTCCGAATTGCGGCATGGTTTCTACCATTGACCTGGGCGAAGAGAAAAACATTCATCCGGCCGAAAAAGCAATTGTTTCCAAACGGTTAGCTTGCTGGGCTATTTCCGAAACCTACGGAACAAAAGGTATTTCTTGCAAAAACCCATACTTTAAAACCGCCGTTGCAAAAGACTCAACGATGTTAGTTTCATTTGAAAATGCAACTTTAGGCCTTAGCTCTTACGGAAAAGAACTCACCAATTTCGAAATTGCAGGCGAAGACAAAGTATTTTATCCGGCCAAAGCTGCCATTGCTTCCAAACAATTAAAAGTGTGGGCAACTGAAGTAAAGAAACCGGTTGCAGTGCGCTACGGTTACTGTAATTTCCCTCAAGGCACCGGATTCCTGTTCAGCAGTGCCGGATTACCGGTTCCTTCTTTCCGCTCGGATAATTGGGAAAAATAAGGTATACGGAATTGATATAAAATGAGCTGTTCGATGAAAATTTCGGACAGCTCATTTATTTTTAAAATAATTAAATTATTACGATTACTTAGGGTCTGCTGAAAAACTCAGGCAGCAATTTGATTTAGATTTCGATATTTTGGATTAAATAAATAACGATAGTGAATATCACAGACAAAATGACCAACTATACTTTTCGGCAAGCGTGCTGAAAAACTTTCTAAGTATT
>JBBQMQ010000036.1:0-16353 GCA_038329115.1 Bacteroidales bacterium | reverse complement strand
TATAAAAAAGACATTTTGTTTTGGGACGAACAACCCGGTCGGCGTCCATTTATGTTTTTTGCTGCCATTATTCAAAAACAACCGGAATGGGTTACCATTTGGCAAAAATGCAGTGCTGATTTTCCAAGTGATGAAAGTCTGCGAAATATGCCAGTGAAGAATCCTGTTTTGTGGCTTAGGTTTACAAAACCTATAAAGTAAAATTTGTCATTATTAAAAAAGACTGTTATGTTTAGAAAATTTCGATTTACATGGCTTGTATGCATTTTAATGGCTGTTTCGGTTGTTGGAAACGCTAAATTATCCAAAGACAACGCATGGATAAGAACCGCTTTAAATCGCTCAGAAAATCAATTACTGGCAGCTGCCGAAAAATACAAAAGTACCAAACTCAATCCACGCACTTTCGAAAATGGAAAAGTAGAATTTGTAGGAATTAAAGATTGGACATGTGGCTTTTTCCCTGGTTCGTTGTGGTATTTGTTTGAGTTGACAAAAAATGAAAAATTTAAGACAGTAGCTGAATATTATACGAATCTTAATAATCAGGCTCAATACAGAAAAAACACTCATGACCTTGGTTTTATTCTGTATTGCAGTTACGGGAACGGTTACCGCCTCACAGGAAATGAATCGTACAAAAACGTAATGCTTACAGGCGCAAAATCGTTGGAAACCCGTTTTCATTCGCAGGTTGGACTTATAAAATCGTGGGATAACAAGAGCAAATGGCAATATCCTGTAATTATCGATAACATGATGAATTTGGAATTTCTGTATGAAATTTCGAAAATGACTGGCGATAAATCGTTGAAAGATATCTGTATTTCACATGCCGACAAAACCATGAAAAATCATTACCGTCCCGACAACAGTTGTTTTCATGTAATTGATTATGATAGCATTAATGGCAATATTTTACACAAACAAACTGCTCAAGGATACGCTGATAATTCATCGTGGGCGCGTGGCCAGGCCTGGGGATTGTATGGATTCACCATGATGTACCGCGAAACCAAAGACCCGAAATACCTTGAACTGGCAAAGAAAATTGCAGCATTTATCTTGAACAATCCGACAATGCCCAAAGATTTTATTCCATATTGGGATTACAATGCGCCAAAGATACCGAATGAACCACGCGATGCATCGGCTGCTGCTATTACTGCTTCGGCACTCCTTGAATTGAGTGGTTATGTAAAAGATCACCCGGAATATTTCAAAACAGCAGAGACCATTCTCAAAAATCTGACTTCCGATGAATATCTGGCTTCGAAAGGTGAAAATGGACTGTTCATTCTGAAACATTCAACCGGAAACTGGCCGAAAAATTCTGAAATAGATGTGCCGTTGAATTATGCCGATTATTATTATCTGGAAGCAATTGGAAGATATATCAAAGCTAAAGGGTTAAAAATAAACTAAAAAATGAATCAATCGAAAAACTTAAATATCGCGCTGGCCGGTTTGGTTTCGGTCTCTGCTTTTTCTCAAGCTGAAAAAAAAGTGTCTGAAAAACCAAATATTTTATTCATTGCCGTGGATGATTTAAAACCTCTTTTGGGATGTTATGGTGATAAAATAATCAAAACACCAAACATTGACCGGATTGCCAAAAATGGGACTCTTTTTCTTCAAAATTATTGTCAGTTAGCTATTTCCGGACCTACACGAGCCAGTATTATGACCGGCATGCGACCTGATTACACAAAAGTATGGGATTTGCAAACCAAAATGCGCGACGTAAATCCTGATATTTTGAGTTTACCACAATATTTTATCAGTCAGGGTTATAGTACTCAAGGAATCGGTAAAATATATGATTCACGCTGTGTAGACAAAAAAGCTGATGCACCATCATGGAGCGTGCCGTATTACAATTATGCCAATGCGGATAAAAAATACCTAGATTCGACTAACGGAGTGCCATTTTCAGGTTCATATCAACTTCCTGCAACAAAAGAACAGGCTAAGAAATTCGAAGCCGAAGCCAGAGAAAAAGGAATGTCGGAAGATGAAATTACTGCTTATGTTGCTAAAAAAGTAAAACCATCCATTGAAAGTGCCGATGTACCTGACAATGCGTACAACGATGGCGCAAATGCTTTGAAAGCAAAAGATATTCTGAAAAAATTGAAAGACGAAAACAAACCATTTTTCTTTGCAGTTGGATTTTCAAAACCTCATTTACCGTTTGTTTCTCCGAAAAAATACTGGGATTTGTACAAACGCGATGAAATGCCGATTGCAGTTTTCCAACATCAAGCCAAAAATGGACCTTCCATTGCTTATCACAATTCGGCTGAATTGCTGGCATACAGCGATATTCCTGAATTGAACAGTTTTACCGATCAACAAATTGGAATAAATCTTCCAATTGATAAGCAAAAAGAACTGATTCATGGCTATTATGCAGCCGTTTCGTATATGGACGCACAGGTAGGAATTTTGCTGAATGCACTTGATTCACTTGGATTGACAAAAAACACGATTATCGTTCTTTGGGGTGATCACGGCTGGCATCTCGGCGACCATAACCTTTGGTGCAAACACACGAATTTCGAACAGGCAACTCATGCACCGTTGATTATTTCTGCGCCCGGATTGAAACCAAATTCCACAAAATCATCTTCCGAATTCGTGGATGTTTTCCCCACGCTTTGTGATTTGGCAGGAGTTCAGATTCCAACGCATTTGGATGGAAAATCGCTGGTTCCGGTTATGCAAAACCCGAAATTCAGCGTTAAGGAATATTCAATTAGTCAGTATCCACGAAGTGAAAATAAGAATGAAACAAATAGGTTGGGTTATTCCGACACCAAATTTATGGGATATTCGTTACGGACTTCGCAGTATCGTTTCACCATTTGGATGAAAGATTATTTCCGCACAAATTTACCATTCAGCAAAGACATGGTAGTTGCCACGGAATTATATGATTACAAAATTGATCCAAATGAAACTGTGAACGTGATTGGCGATAAAAAATACGCCGAAATCAGAAAAGATTTGTATGCTAAAATGCTTTCATATTTTGAAAATCAACGGACAAAACTGGCAGCAAAATAAATTAAGAATCGGGATTTATCCACTTTTTCTCCACTTTGTATAGTTTGTTTGCTCTTTTTTGCTCTAAATATATGCTTTACAGCATATTTCTAAAAATAGACAATAAATAATTTTTTTATTGAAACCAGATTTTGTACTTTTGGTCGACCAATTGTTTGGTCGACCAAATATTTATAAAAATCTTTTCCAAATTAATTATAATGAAAAGACCTATTTACAACAAAGGACTAAATCTGGCATTGCTCAGTTTGTCAACTCTTCCTGTTTTGGCTCAGACAAAACCCAACGTGGTTTTTATCATGACTGACCAGCAAACTTACAACATGATGAGTTGTATGGGAAATAAATGGTTGCATACACCCAACATGGATAAAATAGCCACAAAGGGTTATCGATTTGAAAATAATTATTGTGCAAATCCGGTTTCAATGCCTTCACGGTTTTCTTTACTGACAGGTCATTACGCTTCAGAAGTAGGTGTAAAAGAAAATACCTCGGCTTACGATAAAGATAAAGTTAAACAAATTATCTCCACAGATGCTTTGGGGATTTTATTCAAAAATGCAGGTTACGAGACAATGTATTCCGGTAAAACTCATCTTTATTCCGGCACGAAAGATATTACGGGATATGGATTCACATTGAATGATCAGGATCCATACGACGGTCCGGCAATTTATGCTGAAAAAATTCTTCCCGAACTGGCAAATGAGAAAAAACCTTTTTTTCTGTTTCTGTCTTTCATGAATCCACATGACATTTGTTACAAAGCAGGAATGGATAAACGATTTCCCGAAAATTTAACACCCGAAAATGCAAGTGAAACAAAACGGTTAATAGAAGTACAAAAACGTTTGTCGCCGGAAGAATATAAAAAACAAATTCCACCTGCACCATTAAATTTGAAACCAATAAATGCTGAACAACCCGATTGGGTTTCAATGGCAGCTCAAGGACGTGAATGGACTGACACCCAATGGGATTTTTACCGTTGGATGTATTACCGTTTAACTGAAAGTGTTGACAGTCAGATTGGAAGAGTACTTATGGCCTTGGAAAAATCAGGATTAGAAGAAAATACAATTATCGTTTTTACATCAGATCATGGTGAAATGAACGAAGCGCACAAACTGATTACTAAAAATGTAATGTTCGAAGAAAGCCAGCGTGTACCGTTTATTTTTGTTGGAAAAGGCATTAAATCCAATTATGCCGATAAAACTAATTTAACCTGCAATGGTCTTGATTTTTTACCAACCATTTGTGATTTAGCGGGCATTCCTTCTCCAAAAGGTTTATATGGCATATCACTTAAACCTTTGCTCACCGGAGAAGTCAAAACATTGAACAGAGAATACATAATTACAGAAGATTATAACGCATTCCAAATTCATGATGGCCGGTATAAACTGACTATTTATGAACTCTCCGGAAATCCGGAAATGCTGACCGATTTAGAAGCAAATCCGGGCGAAACGATTAATTATGCTAACAATGCAGTATACGCAGAAATTAAATCAAAATTGAAGAAAGTTTTAATGGAAAACCTATCAAAACGTGGTTTGACTCCATTGAAACAAGACAGAACAATTCAAAATCTCCGTAAAACGGAGGACGAAAAAAAGACACGTAAAAGTGAACGCTCCCCTTTAAAAGCAGATTATGTTGAATAGAAATTATTTTATAAATATTATATTTAAATCGATGAATATCAAATTATTAGTTTTTTTATGTTTCTTATTTGTTAATTCATTTACATCTTTATTTTCTGAAAATGAAATTCTTGTTTCAACATTTCCAAAGTTGGTTTCAGCAATAGCTGAGGCAAAACCCGGACAAGTTATTGTAATGCATAATGGAACATGGACAAATGCAGTGATTAATTTTAATTCAAAAGCAACCGCTTCAAATCCCGTTATTTTAAGAGCTCAAACTCCCGGAAAAGTTGTGCTTAACGGTAAATCAATTTTGAAAATTTCATCTCCAAATTTAGTGGTTGATGGCTTGGTTTTTAAAAATGGAGCAATTGAAAGTGGATCAGTTATCACTTTTGAATCAGATTCTTGCAGATTGACGAATACTGTAATTCTGGATTATAATCCGGTTGATTTTCAAACAAATTATTATTGGGTTTATTTTATGGGAAGTAATAACCGCATGGATCATTGTTTTTTTAGCGGAAAAAACAATATGAATCCGGTTGTTCAGAATTACGAAGAAAATGCCCGCTACAACAAGGTTGACAGTTGCATCGTAAAAGATATTCCATATGTCAAGAAAGCCAACGGGCGTGAAATCTTCCGGATTTTTGGTTATGGACATGCCGACCAAACCGGAGATGACGGTGCCTATTTCACTGTTGAATACAATCTTTTTGATCATGCAGATGGTGAAGGAACAGAAATTGTTTCGTTAAAATCAAATTATAATGTGGTTCGGTTTAATACTGTTATTGCTTCAAAAGGTGGTTTAGTTGGTCGACGTGGAAAATTCAATACATTTGAAGGAAATTTTATTTTTGGACAGGGTGAGCCGGGAACAACAGGAATAAGAGTTGCCGGATCAAATCATCGGGTGATTAATAATTATATTGAAAATGTGGCAGAAGATGGAATCCGCTTAATTTCGGGAGAATACTATGAAAAAAGTCTTACTTCCCATTTTGCTCCTAAAAAGAAAGATTTACCAAAATACTTACAAGTAAAAAACGGATATTTTGCTCATAATACCATTATAAACTGTGGTGGAAACGGTATCACGATTGGATATAATTATAAAAATAACTGGCCTGATTTACAAATGGTTTTGTTGCCGGAGAATAATCGATTTAACAACAACCTCATTTCAAATTGCAAAATCAGTTCATTTTTCTCAGCAATGGCTGACAAAACTGCCCCACTTAATATTTTCACTTTTCGACCCAATTTATTTAAGGGAAATATAGTGTGGGGAAGTAAAATTGATATGAATCCGGAATCAGACGGAATCACCATTAAAAATCCTAAGTTAATGATTGGAAAAGATGGTTTGTTTCGTCCCGCAAAAGACAGTCCGGTTTTAAATGCAGCCTTCACTTCAAATGTGACAACTGACATGGATGGACAATTCAGGAATGCCAAAAAAGATGTTGGAGCAGATGAAATGACAACCGGTCAAATAATCAATCATCCGTTAAAACCTAATGATGTCGGACCCAAATGGATGATGAAAAAAACTACGAAATAAAAAAATTGAAACTTTAAAAAAATTAGAACATGAAAAAACTATTTCAAAACAAAAGTCTTAATCTGGCAATGCTCAGTTTGGCAACGATGCCTCTGATGGCACAAAAAACGGAAGTAAAACAACATCCGAATGTATTATTTATTCCGGTTGATGATTTGAAACCACTGATAGCTGCCTACGGCGACAAAATTTCAATTACACCCGGAATGGATCGTTTGGCTCGCGAAGGAATGGCATTTCAGAATTGTTATGTTCAGCAAGCCATAAGTGGCGCTACCCGTGCAAGTTGTCTGACCGGTATGCGTCCGGATAAAACTAAAGTTTGGGATTTAGTTACTGATTTTCGACAGGTTAATTCCAATGCAGTGACCATTATGGAGTATTTTAAGAATAATGGTTACGAAACAACAGGAACAGGTAAAATTTTCCACATGGGAAGTGCCGGACCAGGACACGATGCACCATCATGGTCAATTCCTTACGTGTATTCCAAAGCTGAAACTTATGCCAATTTTGTAGCTGAAAAAGGCAAAAAAGGGCCGGCAACCGAATGTGTCGATGTACCGGATATTACTTACCAGGATGGTGTTGCTACCGAAACTGGAATAAAACTGATGAAACAATTAAAAGACAAAGGAAAACCTTTCTTCTTGGCTATTGGATTTATTAAACCACATCTACCATTTGTTGCACCAAAAAAATACTGGGATTTATACAAACGCGATCAATTTAAAATTGCTGAGTTTCAACATAAATCTTCAGGAAGTCCGGATTTGGCATATCACGTTTCCGGTGAGTTGAAAAGTTACACCGACATACCTCAGTTTGATAGTTATTCCGAAAAAGAACTCGATCACTTACCTGTTGACAAACAAAAAGAACTGATTCATGGCTATTATGCAGCCGCTTCGTATATGGACGCTCAGTTAGTAAAAGTGTTGAACGAATTAGACCGACTTGGATTAACTGATAATACGATTGTTGTACTTTGGGGTGACCATGGATGGCATTTGGGCGATCATGGTTTGTGGAATAAACATACTGATTTTGAACAAGCTACACATGCTTGTATGCTAATGCGTGGAGTAAAAGGGTCACCACAAAACATCAAACCTACAACACAATGCGAATTTGTGGACATTTTCCCGACATTATGTGAGTTAACAGGAATTTCGACTCCTAAATATTTGGATGGAATCAGTTTGGTTCCGGCAATGAAAGATCCAAAAGTTGAATTAAGAGAATATGCATTTAGTCAGTATCCACGAAAAGATGCCATGGGTTATACCATTCGTACCAAACGTTTCCGTTATACAGAGTGGATTAGCGAATTGTATTCTGCTGAAAAACCCTACAGTCAGGCAAAAATTGTTGCCCGCGAAATGTACGATTATGATAAAGATCCACTTGAAACTAAAAGTGTGATTGGTAGTTCTGCTTATGCAAAAGAACAGGTGATGATGAAAAAACTGTTCAACGAAGCTATGGAGCGTGAACATACTCAATATGTTGCATTCAATAAACTAGCCAGTTGGCATACGCCAATCAGCACAACACCTGAGAAAAAAGGTCGGAAACAAGCAGCTGGAGTGGAATAGAAACCTGCCCCAACCCTCACCTCACCCCAACCCTCTCCTTGAGGAGAGGGAGCAAGAAAGGGGGATTTAAAGACTGATTCTACATACTTAAAAAAACAATTCATATTTTTCAAATGAAAAATTTACTGGATTTATCAAAAAATAAAACTAAACTCTTTTCTCCCCCATCGGGGGCTGGGGGGCTTATTATATTATTTTTCATCAGTAGTTTATTTGCATTTTCTCAAAAAGAAAATGCAGGTAAACTGCTTTATGGAGATAATTTTGAGAAATGGCTTTGTAATTGGACAGCAGAGTTCGAAGACCCTCTAAATTCGAGTATTCATATTATAGACTCTAAATTAGATATTAGCAGTTCAAAGGGTGCCACTGTTTGGTTTAACGAGAAGTTGTCAGGGAATATTATGATAACCTACAATGTTACAGTAATTGATTCCGGGGGAATTAATGACAGAGTTTCAGATTTAAACGCATTTTGGATGGCAACTGATCCTGCAAGTATAAATCTTTTTACAAGAAACGGAAATTTTGCTTCATACGATAATTTAAATTTGTATTATGCCGGCGTAGGAGGTCATGACAATAAATATTCGCGTTTCCGAAAATATTATAGTAATGGTGACAAACCTGTGTTGAAAGAATATACCGACAATGAACACTTGTTGATTGGCAATAAACTTTACTCAGTAAAAATTGTGGTTCAAAATGGTCAAGTTCAATACTTTTTGAATGATGTATTGTTTTGGGAATTTCAAGATGAAAACCCGTTAAAAGAAGGATATTTTGGATTCCGCACAACAATAAGTCATGAGCAAATAGATAATTTTAGAGTTTATCAACTTTGAAAAACAAGAAAATGAAAAAGAACGAAATACTTAAAGCAGCCAGTATTGTAGCCGCCGGAATGATGAGTTTAAGTGCTCATTCACAGTCAAAAGAAAAAATCAAACATGATCCGACTAAACCAAACATCATTTTCATTCTGGCTGATGATTTGGGTTATGCCGAAATTGGTTGCAATGGTTCAGATAAATACAAAACTCCGAATATTGACAAACTTGCAAGTCAGGGATTACGTTTTACAAACGCTTATGCAAACCCGTTGAGTGGTCCATCACGTGCCATACTCCTCACAGGCCGGTATCCTTTCAGAACTGGTGCAACCAATCAGGATGCAACTGGTGATTTGAGTCCAAGTGTCGAAACTTCACTTGCTGTTTATTTAAAAAATGCGGGTTATGTTTCAACAATGATTGGCAAATGGGGACAACTACCTCTAGGTCCTGCCGAATTTGGATTTCAGGATTATTTGCGGTTCTATGGAAGTGGCGTTTATTGGAGTAGTCCCGAAAAAACTCAGAAATACATGCTGAATGGTGGCGACTTTGTGTTGAAAAAAGATGAATATATGCCCGATTTAATGCACAAGCAAATGGTGAGATTTATGACAGAAAATCAAAACAAACCATTTTTTGCCTATTATTCTTTGTCGCATGTTCATGGTGAAATTTTACCTACACCCGACAGCAAAGCCAATTCTGACAATTACGTCGACAACATAGTTTACATGGATAAATTGGTTGGAATGATACGAACTGAATTGGATAAACTTAAATTAAGTGATAATACTATTGTTATTTTCTTTAGCGATAACGGAACTGCCGGTGGAAAAGCTGATAATGCTACAATTGGAGGTCGCAGATTGATAGGTCAGAAAGGTTCGATGGAAGAAGGTGGAAGTCTTGAACCACTGATTGTTTATTGGCCCGGCGTGACTCCAAAAGGTAAAGTTTCTCACGATTTAATTAGTTCAACTGACTTTATTCCAA
Source organism: Bacteroidales bacterium (assembly GCA_038329115.1). Taxonomy (GTDB): domain Bacteria; phylum Bacteroidota; class Bacteroidia; order Bacteroidales; family Paludibacteraceae; genus Paludibacter. The sequence continues at coordinate 6,632 of JBBQMQ010000036.1, read as the reverse complement.
CATTTACCGAAATTGCCGGTGCAACTCTTCCGAAAGATAAAATACTTGATGGACAAAGCTTTAATGCGCAACTACACGGACAAAAAGGAAATCCACGAAAAACAGTTTTTGTACAACTTGCCAATAATTACTGGGTTCGTAATTCAGGATGGAAACTCAATCAATCGGCCGAATTATATGACATGAGCAAAGCACCGTTTGAAGAAATTCTCGTTTCTACCGACACCAAAAATCCGGAGGCAATTGCAGCACGTAAAGAATTACAAGCAGAAATGGATCGATTAAATCCAAAAAGCGGATATATTGATCATGGTGATGGAACAGGTCGTCATGCCAGTTCAAAGAAAAAAGAGGCTAAAAAAGAAGCTAAGAAAAATAAAGATATTTAAGCATTATATTCTATTCCTAAATGAAAAGGTTTTATAAATTATTCAGTTTGCTACTCGTATTTATTGCGTTCTTACCTCAACTATATGGACAAACCACAACTCTGGTTTCTATCGATGCGAACGGAAAACTAACCTATAAACCCGATTTAAAAGGTACGGTTATTCCCGATTTTAGTGGTGTGGGTTATCAGAATTCCGAGAAACCAATTCCGTTTGTACCGGTAGTTAAAACAGTGACTGCTGTTGCCGGTGATAATGTATTAAATGTTCAAAATGCTATTAACGAAGTAGCTTCCTTACCTTTGGTAAATGGAATTCGTGGTGCAATATTATTTAAAGCCGGAACCTATGAACTAAATAAATCGATAACCGTATCGGCAAGTGGAATTGCATTGCGAGGAGAAGGTTCTTCCACCATTTTCAAAGCAACGGGAACTATTCAATACGATTTGATAAAAATTATTGGAAATTCAGGTAAAACGGATATTACTTCTACTCAAAAACAAGTTACAGATGCTTTTGTGCCGGTTGGAACAAAAAGTGTTACGGTTCAAAGCGGGCACACTTTTGCTGTTGGCGATTGGGTTCATTTTCGTCGTGAACCGAACGATGCATGGATTCACATGTTGGGAATGGATACACTTTCAAAAATTGATCCATTGGCAACAAACTGGACTGCTTCAGGATATAAAATAAGTTCCGAACGACAAATTTTAAATATACAGGAAAATGTATTGACTTTTGATGCTCCGGTAATGGATATTATCGATCCGGTTTATGCCAATGCTTTTGTCGTTAAGTTTAGTTCATCCCGCATTCAGAATTGTGCCGTTGAGAACATCAAGCTGACTTCAAGTTACACCTCTTCTACCGATGAAAATCATGGGTGGAATGCAATTTATATGAACAATGTGGAAAACTGCTGGGTAAAAAAGGTGAATGCTTATTCATTTGCTTATTCATGTGTAAATGTGGGTGATGGTGCTGCTTTTGTAACGGTCGACAGTTGTTCTATGATTGATCCAATTTCAATTATAACAGGAGGAAGACGTTATTCTTTTAATCTGGATGGACAACGCTGTCTGGTTCAAAATTGTACTACTCGTAATGGTCGCCACGATTATGTGGATGGCAGTCGAACTCCCGGTCCGAATGTATTTTATAATAGCACGGCAACACTTGAACACGCCGATATTGGTCCGCACCATCGTTGGTCGACAGGAATTCTTTTTGACAATATTACATCCGATGGACAAATCCGGGTTCAGGATCGGGCAGATTCCGGTTCAGGGCATGGTTGGTCGGCAGCACAAACCATGTTCTGGAATTGTACTTGTCCCGATTTTGTCGTTCAGGATCCACCATCGTACCATTGTAACTGGGCAATTGGTTGCGTTGGTCCGATTACCAATGTGGGGCAATGGACAACCAATCCATTGGGAATTGTAGAATCAAAGGGAACAAAAATCGTGGCAATACCAAGCTTGTTCAAAGCTCAGTTGGCTGAACGATTGAAGAATATTCAAACTTCAATTCCACAAACTAAAAATGATTTATTTGATTTTCAGGCCATTCCAAACCCTGCATCTGAAGTTTTAAATGTGAAGTTTTCTTTGACTGATTCTTCATTGATTCGACTTGCAATATATAATAATGGAGGCAGATTGGTAAAATCATTTATAGATAATGAAAACTTCTCCTTAGGAAATCATTCTGAGTCTTTTAATATTTCAGACTTTCGAAAAGGAATTTATTTATTACAACTGACAAGTAATCATTCAGTCCATCTGCTTAAAATCATCATTAATAATTGATACAGATGAAAAACATTTTTCTATTTCTGAAAATTCTTATCTCATTTACAATGCTAATTTCTGTAAATTTAAATGCAGCTATTATTAATGTAAATTCTGTACCGTCTATGCAGACAGCTATTAATTCATCCAATTCGGGTGATGAAATTGTTTTAGCTGATGGTACTTATTTGAATAACACTATAACAATAGGGAAAAGTAATATAACTGTCAGGTCAGCAACACCGGGAGGTGTTTTTCTGAATGGTTCCAACTCGATAACTATCAATGGGAACTATATTACATTCAGCGGTTTTCAATTCACTTCTGGTTCAGTAAGTTCTATTGTAATATGGGTTTATGGCAGCCATAACACAATCACTCAACTAAATTTTAAAGGATATTCAGCTCAGAAATACATTACATTGATTTCTCCAAGTCAATACAATGAGATTTCATATTGCAATTTTGAAAATAAACCAACTACTGCACCCATCGGAAATTTGATTCATATTGATCCAAGTGCAACCGTTCCAGGTTATCATCATATCCATCATTGCTCATTTCAGAATATGCCGGGCATAGGTGGTGATAATGGAAATGAGTGTATCCGTATTAGTAACGGTGCAACTTCAACTTACGTTTCACGAACAATTATTGAATTTAATTATTTCAATAACACCGGTTTGGGCGATAGCGAAGCAATTTCTAACAAATGCAGAGAAAATGTGATTCGTTATAATACGATGGAAAATAATCAGACTGCCATGTTTTGCTTTCGAAATGGAGATAATTGTGTGGCTTACGGAAACTTTTTTATCAATTCAGGAGGGATTCGTGTGAAAGAAGCCAATAATATTTATTGTTACAACAATTATTTTGAAAAAGCAGGAGTTGGCGGTACAATGGATGCCGTTACGTTCGTATATTATACCGGAAATACCACTAACGTATTGAATAACATAAACTTTATTCACAACACTTTTGTAGATTGTGGAAATATAGATTTAGGCGGAATCGGTGCATTGAACAATACCTGGGCAAATAATATATTTAAAAAATCGTCAGGTACTGTTTTTATAAATGCTAATTCAGGTACCACTTTTTTAGGCAATATATATAACGGTAATTTAGGTATAACTATCCCATCGGGGATGCAGAATATTGACCCTAAACTTGTACTGAATTCCGATGGATATTTTGGTATATCTGCTGTAAGTCCTGCCATTGGCAGTTCTGCTGTAAATTTTCCGGCCATTCTGGATATTGCAAACGTAGATGATGACCCCAATGTTTTACTTGATATTCAGGGACAAGCAAGACCAGTTTCTTTAAATTTAAAAGATGTAGGTTGCGATCAGTTTACAACCGGAACCGTGACAAATAAACCGTTGAAAATAAATGATGTAGGACCGGTCTATTTGAAGCCGCTTACTACAATATCCAGTGCAGTCGAAGATAATTTAGATTTGTTAGTTAGTTTAAATACATCAAACGAAACTCTTAAAATTACTTTCAGCTTAGAGTCCAATTCAAAAGTAAATTTGAAAATCATTGATATTTCCGGAAAATTAATCAGGATATTATTGTCAAATAAAAATTTACTTTCAGGTCAGAACGCCATCACAGATAATGTCGCTGATTTAAGTAAGGGAATCTATTTAATTCAATTATCAACCGATAAATTTTCCAAAACACAAAAATTAATTATAAATAAATAAATTTCATGAGATCAATCCTTCTGACAACAATAACACTTTTGTTATCTGCAAGTTACAGCTTGACAGCTTTTTCGCAAACTGTATTAAAAGCAGATGGTCCAGGAAATACGTATGAGTTGATAAATAGTGTGTTGGCACCCGGTAATGAAGCTGTTGAAAATCCGGAATGTGTCCATCCAGCGTTTGGAAGACATATTGCTGAAGTGTGGGATGCTGATTTGAATCAGTATGTTTTCGAATTTTATATCCACGTGACACCTGATAATGACCGTTGCATCAATTTTGACAGACAACGCGTCGAAATTAAATCTTATGAGCCTTCTCCATCAAATTTAAAGGGCGCAATTGGTGAAACCGTTGAATATAAATGGATGTTTAAATTACCCACCGGATTTCAACCATCTTCCAATTTTACTCATATTCATCAAATTAAAGCAGTTGGAGGAGATGATTCTGATCCTATTTTTACTTTGACATGCCGGAAAGGAAGTCCGAATAAACTGGAATTAAATTATTACAGCGATTCTAATCTGAGTTCGATCAAACTTACTTCTGTTAACCTGTCATTATTCGAAAATACATGGGTAGAAGCCACGGAAAGAATCTATTACAATACCGTTCATGGCACTTATTCAATTAATATAAAGCGCGTTAGTGATAATTTCAATATTTTATCTTATTCCAATAACGATTTGTTAACTTATCGCCCCGATAATTCATTTACCCGCCCAAAATGGGGAATTTACAGAAGTTTATTAACTCCTGCCGATTTACGTGACGAAGCGGTTCGCTTTAATAATTTTTCAATTAACGAAAACCCGCTGACTACCTTAATTGACTCTAAAACAAACTCTGATTTTAAAGTAAGTCATAAAATTCAGGATAACAAACTGAAAATTCAATTTTACTCAACCGGGAATGAAAAAGTTTCGATTGATGTTTACAGTTCAAGTGGTCAAAAAATTAAAAATATTATTTCCAATTCAATTACCGGGAATGGTTTAAATGAAATAGATTCTGATGTAAATGGAATTTATCCAGGGATTTACATAGTACGATGTACAATTGAAAATAAGATTCAAACTGTAAAATTTGTAAAATGTTTATAAAGATAAGACTACAACTATTTCTGATCTTACTTGTTTTTGCTTTTTCAGAAACAATTCAGGGGCAAAATAAATTGTCACATTCAAAAAGAGATACTATAGAAATAAATAATCCTTATTTCTATGTATTGCGAAATTCTACAACCAATATCAAATCGGACAGCAATGAGATAGGTAAAAGAGTTTTAGTTGCATTGAATAAAGTCACAATTAATAAATCAGAAAAAATTATCAAACTTGAACGTGGTCAAATTGCAGTATTTCAGCCAAAAGAAGAATATTCAGTATTGAAAGGAAATTATTTTGAAGTCGGATTTAAGCAAAACCATCCGGAACTGAAAAAACCCGAAGAATGGATTGAACCGACAAAAAACACTATGGTGTATGACGATGCTGATTTCCGTGTTTTCGAAGAAAGACTCACTCCACACGATATCCGCGAACTTCACAGTCATGCTCAACGGGTAGTCGTGCGATTAAATTTGGTTCAATTGACTGATCCTCGTTTTCATGACGTGCCGAAACCGGGAAGTGGAATTCAGATTCCAAATACAGTGAAATATGCCGAACCGATTGTTCATGCAGTAAAAAACACGAGTGATATTCCACTTTTTAATATCGTTATTGAATTTAAAATAAAAAACTAAATCTATTTTGAATATGAAATCAAAAATCACAATTTCAATTCTATTTTTAAGTCTGTTTCTTTTTGAAATAAACGCACAGGACGCTCCAAAAATTCGGTTAAATGATGGTTGGCAATTTATCAAAACCGACCTCGGGAGTGCATGGGAAGCCGTTCGTCCGATTGTAAAAGCCGGAAATCCCGAATGTCAGCCAACATGGATCAACGTGACTCTGCCCCATTGCTTCAATGCTTCTGATGGTGTCGATCCCAATATGAATTATTACCAGGGACCGGGCTGGTATCGCACGCAACTTGACGTGAAAAATCCCTTCGATAAGGGCAGAACATTGTTGCATTTCGAAGGAGCCGGACAGGAAACCGATATGTATGTTTATACTACCAAAGTTGGTTCACACGTAGGTGGATATGATGAATGGACGGTAGATATCACAGATGCTGTAACAGCATTTCTTCAAAACAAAGCAGAAGTGAAAAGATTTAAAGGTATGATTCCTTTATCAATTCGTTGTGATAATTCGCGAAATACTGAACGAATTCCTTCGGCACTTTCCGATTTTAATATTAATGGAGGAATTTACCGTTATCTGAATCTGGTTTATGTTCCGGCTCTTTCCATCGAAAGAGTAAATGTCAATTCCGAAGTAGACAATAAAGGCGTTTTGGGAAAATTTTATATTATTTTAAAAACCTACAATAAATCAACCGCAGCAAAAGGAAATGTAAAAATTGAAATTACGGATCCGAAAGGAAAAACGGTACTTTCAAACGTTCAGGATATTACTGTTGATGATGCCGAAAAATCAATTTACTCTTCCACAGTGAAAAAACCAATGCTTTGGTCGCCATCACACCCCAATTTATATACATGCAAAGTAACGTTGACTTCTGAATCCGGAATTCAAACAGTTACTGAAAAATTTGGTTTCCGAAATTACGAATTTGTCGATTACGGACCATTTATGCTCAATGGCACT
>JBBQMQ010000035.1:0-16355 GCA_038329115.1 Bacteroidales bacterium | reverse complement strand
GTTGCAACCAGCAATCAATTTGCAGTAAATCCGGTGCCTGTTGTAAATCCTGTTGAAAATCAATTGAAAAACAATGGTCAATTATCCGATGAAATAGAATTTGAGGGAACTGAAGGGGCTGTTTTTGAATGGACAAATGATAATCCTGATGTTGGTCTGGCTGCATCCGGTTCAGGTAATATCGAAGAATTTATCCTGAAAAATAACGGAAATTCGGTACAAACTGCAACCATTACAGTTTCTCCTAAATTGGTAGAAACAGGCTGCAAAGGCGATTCCAAAACATTTACAATCATTGTAAATCCATCCGGCGAATTGAACCAACCCAATGACACGATTTTATCGAACGGAAAAAGTGCCTCTGAAATAGTTTTCACTACGAATAAAACCGGTGGCAAAACTACCTATTCGTGGACTAACGACAATATTGCCACAGGTTTAGCTTCGAACGGTGTGGGAAATATAGGTTCTTTTATTGCTCAGAATAATACAAATGAACCACTTGTATCGACCATTACAGTTTCTCCTGTTTTTGAAAACGGTGGCGAACAGAGCATCGGTGATTCTAAAACGTTTAAAATTACAGTGCTACCGACAGCACAGGTAAATCCGCTGACCGATCTGGAATTTTGCAACGGTATTAAAACCGCCGATATTGTTTTTGAAACAAACAATACAATCGGAGTTACCACCTATAGTTGGGCAAATAATAATCCCGCATTTGGATTACAAGTTTCAGGTACGGGGAATATTTTGGGTTTCAATATTGAGAATAAAGATTCTATTCAGCAAGTTGCAATTGTGACTGTTACACCTACTTATACATTTGAAGGTGTGAGTAATACCGGTGCTTCCGAAAAATTCCGGATAAAAGTGAATCCAGGTCCGGCTATAATTAAACAGCCGGCTTCAAGTTATATTTGCCCAAGTGGAATTGCAGAACCACTAAAAGTAGAATATGCGTATGGAGCAGGAACTCCTACATACCAATGGTTTTCTAATAAAATAAATTCAAATTCCGGTGGAAAAATTATTTCCGATGCAATAACAAATACTTATTCTCCTTCAACAACATTGCCGGGCACAACTTATTACTATTGTACCATTTCACTTCCTTCGGGAATCTGTTCCAGTGTTACTTCGGAGGTGGCAACAGTTGCTGTAAACGATGCTGCTATTATTACTCAACAACCGTTACTTCTGCAAAATATTTGCGTAGGAGGTTCAATTAACTCTCATTTGAGTTTTGGGTTTAACGGTGGTTCTGGAACGCCTGCTTATCAATGGTTTTCAAATAACACAAATTCAAAAGTTGGTGCAAAAGCGATTGAAGGAGCAATTGATTCAACGTTTATTCCGTCGGCATTTATAGAAACAGGAAGTTATTTCTATTTTGCAGAGCTTACTATGTCGGGAGATGGTTGTGGCTCTTTAACAAGTGATATTGCAGAAATAAGAGTTGTTTCTGATCCGGTCATTGATGTTCAACCAATTCCCTATCAGGTGACATGCCAGAATCTCTCAATTTCAGAATTATCGGTTAATGTAACCGGTGGATTAGGTTCATATCAGTATCAATGGTATTCGAATACGGTTAATGATAATACTTCAGGATCAATAATCCCGGGAGCTGTTTTCAACACATTCAAACCTGCTGTCGATTTAATTGGCACAACCTATTATTACTGCTTAATTTCCCAGTTAAACGGATTAAATTGCAGCGTAATAAGTTCAACATCAACAATAATTGTAAATCCTGTCCCAATTATTACCGCACAACCGTTATCCAAAGTGGCATGTTTAAATGAGAATGTTGAACCATTGTCTGTTAGCTATCTTTATGGTGCCGGTTCACCTGAATATCAATGGTATTCGAACACTTCAAATTCTAATGAAAATGGAACAATAATTCCAGCCGGGAATGAAAAAACATATAAACCAAGTTGTTCGAATATCGGAACAATTTATTATTACTGTATTATTTCGTTCTCAGATGGTGGTTGTTCAACCTTAGTAACCGAACCTGCCAGAATAGTTGTAAATCCGGTTGCAAAAATCAATTCAAAGAAGATATTAGTTTGCAGCGGAGCAGACTTCACACTCAACCTGATAAATTCCAATGGTGATATTGTGCCCGACGGAACTTTATATACGTGGTCAAATTGTAAGATTATCCCGGCTAATTCAATAATCGGTTCAAATTCGCAATCAATTCCTGTCAGTGTTTTTAATCAGAAATTGATTAATATCACCGACAGTATGGCAACAGCAACTTACACAATGATTCCAATTTCAGGTACTTGTTTGGGAGATAGTTTTAAGGTTGAAGTGATGGTTATTCCAACCATTAAAACAAATGCGATAGTGAATAATGTAAGTTGTTTTGGAGCAAATAACGGATCAATTCAACTTAACATAGTCGGCGGATTGCCGTTTAATAAAACAAATCCGTTTAATTACGTCTGGGTTGGTCCTAATGCATTTACTTCAGCAACCAAAGATGTTTCAAATTTGATACCGGGTGAATATACGGTTACAGTAACGGATGCCGGTGGATGTCCGGTTACAAATTCGTTTACCATCACCGAACCGACAGAAATAATCGTTACAACTGACAATAAGCTGGATGTTGATTGCTATAACAACGCAAACGGAAAAATTTCGATTTCTGTAAACGGCGCAAAATCACCTTATACCTACGACTGGAAGAAAAATGGTATTTCATTTGCAACTACCGAAGACTTGACAAATCTGACGCCGGGTGATTACACGTTAATTGTTTCGGATGCAAGTGGCTGTACTTCAAAACCTGTAATTTATAAAATTTCTGAACCACAACAATTGGTGATAACCGTAAAGAAACAAACAAATCTGAATTGCTTCGGCGAATCAATTGGTTCGGTTTCAGTTACAGTTTCAGGTGGTACTCCAGCCGAAACATCACCCGGTATTTTCGATTACAATTATTCCTGGTCCGGACCAAATCAATTTTCCAGTAATCAAAAAGATTTGAATAATCTTGTTGCCGGCATTTATCAGCTTACCGTCACCGATAAGAACGGTTGTACGCAAATGTTTCCGATCACAATATCTCAACCCGATGAATTGATTGTTGCTACCAAAACAATTCCTATCAGTTGCTATAAAGCCAACGATGCTTCCATTACTTTGAATATTACCGGTGGAACAAAACCATACAATATCGAATGGAGTAATTTTGGAAGCGGTAGTTTTCAGGAAAATTTGTCTGCCGGTGAATATTTTATCATTGTAACTGATGCGAATGATTGCCAAAGAACAGCCTATGTAAGTATAAAAGAAGCAAATTTTGCGATTCAGCCGGTCGTTAAAAATGTTACATGTTGGGGTGCCAATGATGGTAGTATTAACCTCAATATCACAGGTGGACTAAAACCCGTGACGCTGGTTTGGCAAGATAATTCAACTGCAGGAAATCCGAGAAATCATTTAGCCCCGGGCATTTATACGGTCACTTTACACGATGGTGCTCCTTGCAACATTACTGAAAGTTTTATGATTTCTGAACCATCACAGATTGAAATTACCGCCAACTTAAAAAATGCTTACGATTGCGATATCACAGGCAGCGGTGTAATAAATTTGAATGTAAAGGGTGGGACATTGCCGTACATTTACAAATGGTCGAATGGCAGTACGAATAAAGATCTTATCAATGTTCCGGCCGGAACATATTATGTGATTGTGACAGATTCAATCGGTTGTTCCAAATCTGCACAGTTTGAAGTATTCAGGCCTTCGCCACTGAAAGTTGGAGTAACTACAAGAACAGAATACGACTGCGGATTAAATAACCTGAAGATGATTTGTGAAGCCCAGATTTCGGGCGGTTTTTCACCGTATAAAATAAACTGGAGCTCCGGTTCGGTTTCAAAAGTCAAAAGTGAAATCATGGAAACAAGCCAGAACAGTGTTATCACGCTGATGGTTTCAGATAGTCTGGGTTGTACGGCAAGTTATATATTTAATGTTGATTTGCCAAAAGTGGGCATTGAATACAGCTTGATGAATTGCAGTAAATTTATGTATCAGTTTACTGCTGCCGATGCCCACATTAATGCAATTAATTATTTGTATTCATGGGATTTTGGAGATGGTGAAACAGCCAAATCGATGAGTCCGCTTCATAGCTTTAAAAAACCCGGTATTTACAAAGTACAGATGACTGTTTCGAATGGAATTTGCGGAACTACGTTTGAACAAAATGTTTTTGTCAATCAGACTTCGACATTGACGCTGGATAGGGAACCGAAATATTGTGAAGGAGATTCCACCATTATTCATGTTATCGGAGCTAATTCATACAAATGGAGTAATGGCAATACCGGCGACAGCATTGTAATTAAACAAAACGCCGATTACAGCGTCATTGGAACTTCCGTGCAAGGTTGTAAAGACACGTTGTATTTTGTCACTTCAAGCTACGACCTTTACAATTATACCATTCAAAGCGATAAAACCGAAATTATTCCGGATGGTTCTGCATTGCAGTTATCCAGCGAATACGTTGCTTATTCTCAATATATATGGGATTTTGGAGATGGAACCTTCGGTCAGGGTGATCATGTCGAACATGTTTATCATGTGAATAAAGAAGGCTATTATGACATTAAGCTGAAAATAATAAATCCGAATGGTTGTTCTGAAAAAACAACCAAACGTATCTGGATTACGACTCCTGAATTCCCAAATACGTTCAGTCCGAATGGTGATGGTATCAACGATTATTTCCTGCCATACTGGGATATAAAAGTATATAACCGCAATGGAGCTACTTTATATGAAGGCAGTGACGGCTGGGATGGAAAATATCACGGAAATCCGGTTGCCAATGATATTTATTTCTTTGTGGTTTATTATCCTACTGAAACAGGAACGAAAACAAAATCGGGATATGTGAGGGTTATCCGGTAGTTTGAAATTTAATCAATGAAACGATTTATATCCATATTGTTTTTTTTGTCGGTGACCATTTTGTTGGTTGCTCAATCAAACATAAGGGTGAATAATTACTGGGATAATACGTATTTTGTAAATCCGGCATCGATAAATGAAGAATATCAGGCTCAGTTCACTTTGGCTGCACGCAAGCAATGGCTTGGTTTTCCGGGTTCACCCAGTACATTTTTTGCAATTGCTACCACTTACATTCCTAAAATACAAACACAGTTCGGATTAAAGGTTTTTACCGATAAACTGGGCTATAATTCTGTTTCCAATGTCAATTTGTCTTATTCATTCAATACTAATCTGGATAGATTCTGGCAAATGACTCTCGGAATTGCAGGAAGTTACCAATGTCTGTCGTACGACAAAACTCAGGTGAGTATGATGACTTCGGATGATCCGGCTTTGTACGAGAATTTGCTGAATCAAAACAATTTTAATGCGGATTTAGGAGTGGAGTTTATTAATAATTCGTGGAGAATTGGTGCATCGGGGCAAAATCTGTTTTCATTACTATTCGAAGAAAACCGACTGCAAATTAATACAGATTACATTTATGCCATGTACCGGAAAAAAACCCAGAACCCGATTGATCTTCAATACGGGATTTGTGGAATTAAATATGGCAACCTCTATCAAATGGAGTTTAATATCACTACATTCTTTAAATTTAATCAGGAATCGGATGTGTTTCAGGCCGGATTATTTTACAGAACCAAAACTGAAATGGGTGTCATGTTTGGTTTCAACTTCAACGAAAATATGCATTTGTCATACAGCTATGATTTTAATGTAAGCGGGATCAGTCGAAGTTCAATCGGAACACACGAATTAATGCTGGTTTATAAATTCAATAAATACGCGTACAAACCCTACCGGTACTAAAAAAAGCGGGTTGAATTTACAAGAAATTCAACCCGCTTATCATTTTAATTTTATTTTATCGCCGCAAATCCTTGTTCCAAATCTGCTTTGATATCCACAATATTTTCAATCCCAACCGAAATGCGAAGCAATCCCGGAAATACACCTGCCGAAATTTTATCTTCAGGCGAAAGTTGTTCGTGTGTGGTGGCTGCCGGGTGAATAATCAACGATTTGGCGTCACCCACGTTGGCTAAGTGACTGATCAGTTTCAGACTATTGATTAATTCATCCGCTTTTTCTGCATCGCCTTTCAGTTTGAACGAAAGCACACCTCCAAAACCACGTTTCAGATATTTGTTAGCCAATGCATGATACGGACTGCTTTTCAATCCCGGATAATTTACATATTCCACTTGTGGGTGTTTTTCCAGCCAGGTAGCCAGTTCCAATGCATTCTGAACATGACGTTCAACCCGCAAGGAAAGTGTTTCAAGACCTTGTAACAACAGAAATGAGTTGAAAGGGCTGATAGTATTTCCCCAATCGCGAAGACCTTCTACACGAGCACGAATATTGAAAGCAATGTTGCCAAACGGTCCGTCGAAACCGAAAACATCCCAGAATACCAATCCGTGGTAACTGTCCGAAGGTTCAGTAAAGGCAGGGAATTTTCCGTTGCCCCAGTTGAATTTTCCGCTGTCCACAATTACACCGCCGAGCGAAGTTCCATGTCCGCCGATCCATTTGGTTGCACTTTCTACAACGATAGTTGCTCCGTGTTCCAATGGACGGAAAATTGCACCGCCTGCTCCGAATGTATTGTCAACAATCAATGGAATACCGTGTTTGTCGGCCACGGCAGCGATAGCTTCGAAATCAGGGATATTCAAATCCGGATTTCCAATGGTTTCGAGGTAAAGAGCCTTGGTTTTACCATCAATCAGTTTTTCAAATTCAGCAGGCTCGTCGCTGGGAGTAAACCGAACATCCACGCCGAGGCGTTTGAACTGATTTTTGAACTGGTTATAGGTTCCGCCATAAAGATGCGAAGTGGAAATGAAGTTATCGCCTGCTTCAATAATATTATTTAGTGCAATGAACTGAGCCGATTGACCGGATGATGTTGCCAAAGCCGAAACTCCTCCTTCGAGTGCAGCGATGCGTTTTTCGAAAACATCGGTGGTCGGGTTCATTAAACGGGTATAGATATTACCGAATTTACGCAATGCGAACAAATCAGCTCCATCGGCTGCATCGTCGAACACGTATGAACTTGTTTGATAAATTGGAACTGCGCGCGCTTTGGTTGTTCCGTCCACTACCTGACCTGCATGCACCTGCAGCGTTTCGAATTTGTAATTTGCCATGTTGAAGAGGCCCCCTAAATCCCCCTGAAGGGGGACTTTTAATTGCTACGGAGGCAAATAGTTTATAATTTATTATTTTGAGTTTAAATGAAAAGTCTTTAATTCCCCTCTCTTTATTCCCCCTTTAGGGGGTTAGGGGGCATCTTAAAGCGGATATTCTTCAAATGCGTAAAGCAATGTCGATAAATAGCGTTCGCCGGTGTCAGGCAATAAAGTAACGATAACTTTTCCTTTGTTTTCCGGGCGTTGTGCCACTACTGTGGCGGCATAAGCGGCGGCTCCCGAAGAAATTCCAACCAATAAACCTTCTTGTTGTGCCAACTGGCGTGAAGCGAGAATAGCGTTGTCGTTACTAACTTGTAGAACCTCATCCACAACGCTTGGGTCGTAGTTTTTCGGAATAAATCCGGCACCAATTCCCTGAATTTTGTGTGGACCCGGTGCTCCGCCCGAAAGAACGGGAGAATCTGCCGGTTCGACAGCTATGATTTTAATGTTTGGATTTTTTTCTTTCAGAAATGCGCCTACTCCGCTGATGGTTCCACCGGTACCCACTCCGGCAACAAAAATATCGACTTTACCATCGGTGTCGTTCCAAATTTCCGGTCCGGTGGTACTTTTATGAATGGCAGGATTTGCTGCATTTTCAAATTGCTGCGGAATAAATGAATTCGGATTTTCTTCGTGAAGTTCTACAGCGCGGGCAATAGCACCTTTCATGCCGTTTGGGCCGGGAGTCAGAACCAGATTTGCTCCAAATGCTTTTAATAAATTACGACGTTCCACACTCATGGTTTCGGGCATGGTGAGTGTCAGTTTATAGCCTTTTATGGCAGCCACCATAGCCAGTCCAATTCCGGTATTTCCGCTGGTAGGCTCAATAATTTCAATGCCCGGTTTTAGAATACCGGATTTTTCTGCTTCTTCAATCATCGACAAAGCAATGCGTTCTTTCACGCAACCTGCCGGGTTAAACGATTCCAGTTTTGCAATTACAGGAGTTCCAAGACCTTTGCCTGCGCTGTAATTTGAGAGTTGAACCAGTGGAGTATTTCCAATCAGTTCGGTCAGATTTTTTGCTATTTTTGCCATAATGTTTAGTTATTAAATACTCAATTTTCAATTTTCAATTACCAATTAATATTCCCCTTTCGGGGTTAGGGGTTTTTGTGTGTTTTTATGATGCAAAAATACAGTGTTTCAAACCTGTTCACAATCGCAATGATGGGGTATTTTATATACCTTGTTTATGGTAGATGAGATAATCTTTAAATTTTCTTTCTTCAAGTTTTTCTCAAAAAAAAGATCAACCATATCCAATAATTTGCTCATTAAGGAAAATATGTATAGTTTTGAGCTTTACGAAATATTTTTTTGATAGAATAAATAGATTCTACAATTTAGTTGTAACTGAGAAAAACTTCGCACTTCTCAACTATTCCCTTGGAAAGGGGACAAGCCGCCAGTTGGGGGCGGAGGGGTTTGGATGTGTTTGGGCAGGTTAAAAAAAGATTAATCCGTCAAAAGTCCACCTTTTACAACAAATTATCTACCTTAGCAACGAAATCAAAAAGTAATTTTGTACCGTCAAAATTAGTTCAAATGACTTTGATTTTAAAATTCCATGAAAAAAACAAACTCCATGATTAAAAGATTTCTTTTCGCTGCAATGGTGCTGCTGGCTTCGACACAAGCTTGGGCGCAAGTTATTACTGAATCCAACGGTTGGCTTGAATCGGCCTACGTAAAATGGGCTCCAGTCGCCAATGCTACCAGTTATAATGTCTATTACAGCAGTAATGGCACTACCTATATCAAAATTGATACCCAACTTATCCGAAGTTACGGAACTTATTTCCGTGCCGATGTATTGGGACTTGCTGCAGGAACATATACCATTAAAGTTGCTCCGGTTATTGCGGGTGCAGAAGGCACGGCTACTATAACTGGAAGTATTACTGTGTTGGCTCAGGATCGAACCGGCTTTGCTTTCGCTGACGGAAGAGTTCCGGGTGGTTATAAAACCGATGGTACACTGAAAGATGGAGCTGTGGTTCTTTATATTACCCAAAATACTAAAAATACAATTTCCATGAATATTACGGGAGCCAGCGTAAATCCTTGTGTTGGTTTACAAAACATTTTGTATGGCATTAAAAAGGGGAAAGATACCCGTCCGTTTATTATCCGCTTAATTGGAAATATTACCGACATGACAGTGATGGAAGGCGGAGATATTGTTATTGAGAATGCTAATAATGCATCAAGTTATGTTACTCTCGAAGGCGTTGGTTCTGATGCAGTTGTTAATGGTATGGGTATTCGTCTTAAAACTGCCACTAACATTGAAGTAAGGAATATCGGAGCGATGAATTGTAATAGTACAGCTGGTGATGATTTTGGTTTGCAAGACAAGAATGATCATATTTGGCTTCACAATTGTGACATGTTCTATGGCAACGCCGGTAGCGATGCTGATCAGATAAAAGGTGATGGAGCATTAGATAATAAAGGATCAACTTATGTTACATTCTCTTACAATCATTTTTGGGATAATGGAAAAGCAAGTCTGTTAGGTTTGAGTGAGGATAAAACAACCGGTTTGTATATTACTTATCATCATAACTGGTTCGACCATTCTGATTCGCGCCACCCTCGTGTTCGGTTCTATTCGGCTCATGTATACAATAACTATTACGATGGTAATGCAAAATATGGAGTTGGTTCTACTATGGGTTCTTCTGTATTTGTAGAAAATAATGTTTTCAGAAATTGTAAATATCCTATGTTGACTTCAAAACAGGGAACAGATATTTTTTACGATGCTACTGGTACTTTTTCGGGGGAAGCCGGAGGAACTATTAAAGCTTTTAATAATCCAATGACTGGTCAAAACCGCTATATCCCTTATAATGCAACATCTTATCCTATAGAGTTCGATGCTATTGAAACTACTACCAGAGATCAGGTAATTAGTAGTGCTATAACGTCAAAACTAGGTGGAAATACATACAATAATTTTGATACTGATGCATTGCTATATGTGAAAACATTTGTTCCGGATGAACCCGAAGTTGCCAAAACAAAATTAATGACATATGCTGGTCGTGTTGAAGGTGGTGATTTAAAATGGACTTTTAACAATAGCGTAGATGATGCTTCATACGAAGTAATAGCTGGTTTGAAATCGGCAATAACTAATTACACATCTACTTTAGTTGCAGTTCAAGGTGAAACGATTGTAGTTGTTAGCAGTCAAACGCTTACTACAAATACAGATAACAATCAAACCGTAGCAACTGATACTGCAATTGAGCCAATGATTTTCACTTGGGGTGGCGATGCAACCGATGCTAATGTGTCTGGATTACCTGCATCGGGAATTACATTTGTAAAAGATGCTATTGCCAAAACAATCACAATTTCAGGCACTCCAACTGCTAATATTTCCTTCTCGGTTACTACAAGCGGAAGTGCAGGAACAGCTGCCACATTATCGGGAACTATTACGGTAAGCGATGGAGCTACTCCTCCGGCTGAAATGGTTCATAACTTTACGGTATCAGGCAAAACGAGTACATTCTATACTATTTCAGGAAATATGAATAGCACAAATGGAAGCGTCAGCTATAGCGGGTTGACATTGACAAGTCGTTTAAAGATAGAATCTACAACATCTATAGCATTTACTACTCCCCAGGCAGGTATATTGACGTTGGTCTGCGATGCAACCTTTGCCGGTTCAATAAAAGTTGACGGAACTTCTTATACTGCAATTGCCGGAATTGTAACTGTATCGATTGCTGCAGGCTCCCATACTATTACGAAGGGTGACACTGCTAATTTGTTTTATATTAGCGTTGTATATAGCACTACAGGTATTCAGAATGCAGAAGTATCCCATGCAAAAATGTATCCGAATCCTGTTG
This sequence comes from Bacteroidales bacterium, assembly GCA_038329115.1. Lineage (GTDB taxonomy): Bacteria > Bacteroidota > Bacteroidia > Bacteroidales > Paludibacteraceae > Paludibacter. The sequence goes on along the minus strand of JBBQMQ010000035.1, from coordinate 5,206 downwards.
TAAACAGTCTAAATATATCTTCTGCTGCCGGAATTGTGAAAGTTGAGATTTACAGCCTGACAGGTTTGTTGGTTCATCGCACAATCGGCAATGTTAAAACTATTGATATGAGCACTTTGAGCAAAGGGAGTTATTTGGTGAAAGTAAGTACAAAGCAGGGTGCAATAAAACAAATGATTATTAAAGAATAAGGCCGGGAATTTTTCCCAATATCTATAAAAAACAAGAGGCTGCCCAATCAGGCAGCCTTTTGTTTTTGTGTAACAGGAAGAGCATTAAATTTCGCTCAACTCCAACCAACGCATGCTTTTCTCATCAATTAATTCAATGACTTCGGCATGTCGCTGAGAGGTTTTGATGATTTCATCGCTCGTCAGTGCACCGGATGCCAACTGACTTTCCAGTTCGGCTTTTTCTGTTTCCAGTTTCGGGATTTCTTTTTCGAGCGCTTCAAATTCCTTTTGTTCTTTAAAACTCAGTTTTCGCTTAATGCTCCCCTCTACTCTGGGAGAGGGGTTGGGGGTGAGGTGGTCTTTTGTCTTTGCTCTTGAATCTTTGCTCTTTGCCTGTCCCTTTGCCTCTCTTTCTTCTTCCTCCATCAATTCATTCCACTCGCGGTAGTCGGTATAATTGCCCGGGAAATCCTTTAGTTCAGCATCGCCTTTGAAAACCATGAGGTGATCCACCACTTTATCCATAAAATACCGGTCATGACTCACCACGATAACACATCCTTTGAACGATTGCAGGTATTCTTCCAGGATATTCAACGTCACAATATCGAGGTCGTTGGTAGGCTCATCGAGTACCAAAAAGTTGGGATTGCGCATCAAAACCGTACAAAGATGCAAGCGCCGTTTCTCACCACCGCTGAGCTTATATACGAAATTGCGTTGGGTTTCGGGAGTAAAGAGAAAGTGTTGAAGAAATTGCGATGCTGACATTTTCTTGCCATTACCCATATCAATTTCCTCTGCAATATCCTGCACCACATCCAGTACCTTCATTTGCTCGTCGAAAGCCAACCCGTCCTGACTATAATAACCGAATACAACAGTTTCTCCAACATCAAATGATCCACTGTCGGGCTTCACTTCGCCCAGCAACATTTTTAGAAAAGTTGATTTTCCCGTTCCGTTTTTACCAACTATACCCATCTTTTCGTAACGAGCAAAGTTGTAATAGAAATTGTCGAGTATTTTTAGATCGCCATAGGCTTTACAAATATATTTCGCTTCGAAAATCTTAGATCCGAGGTAACTTGCTTTCACGTCGAGCTGCACAGAATCGTTATTGCGACGTTCTTTGGCGCGTTTTTCAATGTCACTGAAACGTTCCGTCCTCGATTTGGATTTGTGCGTACGCGCCTGAGGCTGGCGGCGCATCCATTCCAGCTCTTTGACGTAGAGATTGACAGTCCGTTCGGTTTCTGCATTGAAATTCTCGATTCGTTCCGCCCGTTTTTCCAGATAGTAGCTGTAATTTCCGTTGTACTGAAACAAGGATTGGTGGTCTATTTCATAGATGTTGGTGCAGACACGGTCCAGAAAATACCGGTCGTGTGTCACCATCAGAAGGGACATGGAAGAACGTTTCAGAAAATCTTCAAGCCATTCAATCATTTCCAAATCGAGGTGGTTGGTTGGCTCATCAAGAATCAGCAGGTCCGGTTCGCCAATTAGCACATTTGCCAAAGCCACCCTTTTCAACTGTCCACCGGAGAGTTCACCAATCAGTTGTTCCATTTTCGTGATTTTCAGTTTGCCGAGAATTTGCTTGATGCGCGTTTCATAATCCCAGGCTTTGTGTAAATCCATGCGTGAAATAATCTCATCCAGCTTATCGTGATTTCCGGACAACATACAATGTTCATAGTCGGCTATGGTCCGTACGGCTTCATTATCAGAACGCAAACAGGCATCAATCACCGAAAGTTCTTTGGGGAAATCCGGATCCTGATCGAGGTAGCCGATACGCAAATCACGCTTAAAGGAAATGGTTCCACCGTTATGGTCTTCAATGCCGGCAATGATATTGAGTAATGTGGTTTTTCCGGTTCCATTTTTGGCAATCAAAGCCACGCGTTGGTTGTCGGTGATTCCGAACGAAATATTTTCGAAGAGCAGATTATCGCCAAACGATTTGGTAAGATTTTCTACTTGCAGGTAACTTATCATAAATTGATTTTTTAAACGAGTGCAAAGATACAGATTTAAAACTGTGATTCAATTTGAAGAAATAATTGAATTAATCTTTGGCGTGTTAATTAATAATGCCTATTTTTGAAACTCATATTTAAAACTTCAAATTATGAATAAAAAAGACTTGTTTCGAATCATTCTCAAATTTGCAGGTTTATACTGGATCGTTATAAATATGTATAATCAATTGCCTTTTCTCTTTTCCTTAGTTTTTAATCGTTCGGATTATACATTTCTTCCATATCTAATCGGCTATTTTTTAGTTTGTATTGCCATATTTATCATACTTGTTCTTTATACCGATAAGTTAATAGATTGGATAAAACTTGACAAAGGATTTGACGAAGATCAAATTGAATTTTCAAATTTCAATATTGAAAATATTTTGAAGCTAGCTTTGATTATTGTAGGTTGTATGCTTATAATCAATAATATTTCGATTGTAATTATTCAGGCATATTATTTTATTAAAATCAATGTAACAACAAACCAATCAGATAGTTTTGGTTATACGTCACAAAGTGGATATCAGTTCACTATAAGCTTTTTTAATTTGTTCATAGGTTATATTTTAATCACAAACTATCCTGCATTGAGCAAATTTATTTTGAAAATTACTCAAAAGAAAGAAGAGTTTCAATAATATTTTGAATTGACTTTTTAGTAACTTTGCAAGCAAAAGAAATCATATCAATAAAATTCAAATCACTTAAAACTTCATCAAAATGAAAAGTATTAAAGGAACAGAAACCGAAAAAAATCTGCTTAAATCGTTTGCGGGCGAAAGTCAGGCACGAAATCGCTACACCATGTTTGCCAAAGCTGCTAAAGCTGAAGGTTTTGAACAAATTGCTGCTATTTTTCTTGAAACTGCCGATCAGGAAAGAGTTCACGCCAAGAAATTTTTCAGCTATCTCGAAGGGGGCGATGTGGAAATAACCGCCACCTATCCTGCCGGAAAAGTGGGCACAACTGCCGAAAATTTAGCTGCTTCCGCTAATGGTGAAAATGAAGAATGGATTGATTTGTATCCTCATTTTGCCGATATTGCCGAAGCCGAAGGTTTTCCAAACATTGCTGCTGCCTGGCTTAAAATCGCAGCTGTGGAAGCTCAACATGAAAAACGCTACCGCCGATTGTTGAACCGTGTTGAAACCAACACCGTTTTCTCACGCGAAGAAGAAACTACCTGGCAATGCCGCGAATGTGGTCACGTTCATGTTGGCAAAGAAGCTCCGAAAGCCTGCCCAACCTGTGCGCATCCGCAAGCGTATTTTGAAGAAGAAAAACAAAACTATTAAGTTTAACTTTTCCAAAATTTAGAGCTTTGGAAAAGTTATATTTCTAAACAGCCGCTCCTTAATGAAGCGGTTGTTTTGTTTAAGGGTTTTCCGTACTTTTGTCTGAATAAAACACGAACGTGTTTTATTCTATGTGGACTAAGTCTTCATAGTTTAATTGGAGTGATTTTCTATGTGTACTATGTGTTGAAATTATGCAAACCCTACTAAAACTGACCGAAGACGGATCTCATACGCTTTTTGTGCCTGAAATTGATGAATGCTATCATTCCACTCACGGTGCCATTCAGGAATCACGCCATATTTTTATTGATGCGGGATTAAAACAATGCCAAAAACCGAAAATCAGCATGTTGGAAATTGGTTTTGGGACTGGTTTAAATGCGTTTCTGACATTGATTGAAGCTGAGAAATCACAAAAACAAATTCAGTTTACCAGTCTAGAACTTTATCCGGTGGAAATTGAAAAAGCATTGCAACTGAATTATGCTGAGCTGATTTTGCCCGAATTGAAGCCGTATTTTGAGCAATTACATACTTCACCGTGGAATGAAAATGTTCAGATTAGTCCTCATTTCACGTTGAAAAAGATTAAAGCTGATTTTACGAAGTTCGATCTTGAAGGAAAGTTTGACGTGATTTATTTCGATGCTTTTTCACCCGAAAAACAACCTGAAATGTGGTCGGAACAACAATTTGAAAAGTTATATAAATGTTGTAACTTTGAGGCCGTTCTGACAACTTATTGTGCCAAAGGAATCGTTCGCAGAGCCATGCAAAATGCTGGTTTCAAAGTAGAACGATTGCCCGGACCTCCCGGGAAAAGAGAAATTTTAAGAGGAAGCCCCCTAAATCCCCTAAGCGGGACTTACTAATTTTGAATTTCAAAATGAATTTAAGTATAAAAAAACACACAAATCATTCTTTAACTCTCCCTTCGGGGGTTGCGGAGCCGTTTTTTTTTATTCCTTACATTTTGTTCGTGCTGACTTTTTCAGTGCTGATTCTCTGTAACTCAAAAGCTGATTTGCATTTGTGGATGACATCATTTAATTCACCTTTTTGTGATTTTTTCTTTCATTATTACACGCTGGTTGGCGATTGGATTCCGTTTGCAGTAGCTGGTTTGTTGCTTTTTTATAATTACAGAATCTCCATTTTTATATTGATTTCGCAGCTGATTTGCGGGATCTTTTCAACAATCCTCAAGCACATCTGGAATGAACCACGCCCGGTTTTATATTTTCAGCAACATTTTCCGGCAATAAAATTACATCAGGTGCTTGACGAACATTTGCACACGGTTCATAGTTTCCCTTCTGGTCATACAATTACTGCTTTCGCCTTTTTTCTGGCATTAGCTTTATTTACGAAAAAACCAACACTTCATTTTATATATTTCGTTTTAGCACTTTTAGTCGGGTTTTCGCGCATTTATTTGTCACAACATTTCGCTGTCGATGTGCTGGCAGGTTCATTTGTTGGCATTTTAGCAACAGTTGTTTGTAAATATGCAATTGAAAAATTTCCAATCAAATGGGTTGATAACTCTTTTTTTCAACTTCTAAAAAAATAATTTTATGAAAAAAATAATTTTTGCATTACTGGCACTTCTTGCTGGCACAAACGTTTCTCCACAAAGTCACCGACTGAGCGAACAGCTTGGAAAAGTTACTGCCGTTACGCCTATCAAAGGGGGTTATA